>SOJN01000044.1 GCA_004376575.1 candidate division TA06 bacterium
GGGCTATCGACCGTCTCAACAACCCAGTCGGACCCTGTGAAAAAGGCATATTTCAGATTCAGTCCACTTAGCGCATGGTAGGCAATGTGGGGTCTTCCGCTGTCGTCAATGGCAATGGACGTGTAGTCGCCAACTCCAGGAGAGGTGTCAATTCTGCTGGTTTCCCACTGGCTCCCCGTCCAGCACGCATATTTGAGGTCATCAAGGAGATAGTCATGATAACTGATGTGTGGGTATCCACTCCCGTCTAAAGCAATCGAGGTCCACTTTCCGACCCTGCCGACACTATCCACGACGGTAATGAGCCACTGACTCCCTGTCCAGGTGGCGTACTTCAAGCTGGTCTCCGCGCCGTCATTGTAGCTAATATGAGGCCGGCTACTGTCGTCAACGGCAATCGAACAATAGTGCCCTCTTAGCCGTCCTGTTTCAATGGTCTGTATCTGCCAGGCCAGTGCTGATGTCACTAGAAATATTGAAGCAAGCACGAGGACTACAGTCCTTAATTTGACACTGAGTCTTTCTTTCATGATCTTCCCTCCTTGTCTTTCGCCCTTTCAGGCATAACAAATCCCCGAGCAATGACCAACTCGGGTTTCAGTACACCAGATACCTCAGTCCTTCTCGGAAACTTGTGCGTTTCGGCAGTCATCAGACCACGCCCCTTACTCGTACTAAAATCTAGCGCATACGTTCCCTCCTGTCAACACCTTTTTTCACCCCTTTCATCCCAGATAGCCGACCGTGGCGAAACCCAGTTGGCTTACCTGTCCCCGACCGGCTATCGCGATGAGCAAATTGCCACCCTTCGCCGGAGCTTGTTCTGAGGCTGTGAGGCGGAGGGGCATATCCCACAATGACCCTGCTTTCCCAACACTTCGTGTCGATTGACCTGGTCTGGGTTAGGCAGTCTACTTTCACAGAATCACAGACTACGGGCTGCGAACTTCAAAATGCAAAAGAGTGACAAAAGAAGAGGAGTCTCTGTGTGCTCTGTGGTTCAGAGGTTTTCGGATACCATAAGTCTAAGCCTTCTAGTGACCCCAAAACAGGGAGAAAGAAGTCCTTGTCAAGGCTTTTGTGAGATGGTAGCATAGGAATTGGGGACGGTGCTTGACATTAGGGCTAATAGTCAAAACAGCTATAACATTGCGATGGAAACCCTAGGGACGGTGCTTGACTTTTGACATTTTACCCTCAAAGACGATACTGTGGTTACTTCCTACGAATGATTCTATCCCACCTAACCCCATAAGTCAACCTCCCTGGCATGTTCATCGCCACATGTTCGTCTATGCACAAGTTCACATGTGTACACGTGCGCATATGCACACACATGCAAGATCTGCGATCTTAGGTCACAGATCTCAGATTAGTTGTGCCAGATTTGTGCCAAATCATCACCAACAGATACCTCAGTCACTGCTGCGAAAGAATTTGACAACCGTCCGCGAATGTGGGAGAATTCTTTTGAGTGAAATGACAAGGCGCGGAACCATGACACACTGCTGGAATCTGTCAGGATGTTGGACTAGAGAAGGTCCACACTGTGGGGACATGCATTTGGACCTGATTGAAGCGGAGGTTTTGCCAAAATGCCAAGCACCGTCCCCAGTTTTCCACGGATAAAACGTTTGTTTCAAAGACCTAGATGTCGGGCGTTGCGAATATAACACGAGAATACTCACTTGGGTTGATAACATACAATGGCTTCCGAATCTGCGAAACTAGACCTAACTGAGCGCAACTAAGGCTTTGTACGTGAGGTCTTCTTATAGGCATATACTACGTCCGACTTCTCATCTCCACCACCCGGGGCCCCATCCATGCCCAGGTTAATAAAGTGCTCTTCTACCTTGCGCGCGACAGCCGCACTCGTGGCCCCACGATATATCCACCAACCATTTTCTTTTTGTACACCATGCTCAACAAACAATCTGCGTTCTGGGTCGTTTGTTACACCGATGTACCAGCTCTTGTAAGGACCTGCCTCCTTACGGACGTAAGCTTTGATGTCCGTTTTGATCTTGGACTCGCTGTGTGGCATGGAGACCTCCTATGTTAAGCGTTGCGGATTTCAGACAAAAATACTCATTTTGGATGCCAAGCTGTCAAGCCTTGCGAATCTCACACGCCTACGCTCGTTTACACCGAGAATCAGGGTCCCCAGGTCAAGAACCATGACCTTGGAAGGCCACCAACTCTGCACGCACAGCGTCACCTGGTAGGCACATTATTCTTCCCAGAGGCGACAACTGTGCAGGATAGACGCCCAGCCTGCTTGCTAGTATTGTTTTCCCACTGAAGAGGCTGCAGATTTGAAAGTTCATCGCTGCCACCCTCTGATTCTGGTGTTATATGGTCAATCTCCCACCCGTACTGAGAGCTTCTATCTCCATGGTAGGCCCTGCCTATCCAGGCTCCGCAGGCATCTTTTCGCCAGACCCCAGGGGCGTTGTCCGGTACAATAGTGCCTTTCTCCCAAACTTGTTGAATAGTCTGCTCAGATGCCCTCATATCTTCCTCCTGTCAAGCTGTAAACGACTGAGAATGTTGAGCTTTAACGCTCATTTACAATGAGGATTTCTCCTCGTTGTGTGCGCACGATTTCAGATAAAAATGCTTTTTCAAAAGCCCTACCTGTGCAGGGCCCAGAATAGAAAGATCCAATACTTAGAAAACTTGAGAACTGAGCATTGATCACTACAGGTTTTGAGTATCGACAAACGGCGGGTCCCTATGGCCGAGTATGCATTGCTCTCTTGTACGCATAGACCCTATCAGAAGTTTCATCTCCACCGCCAGTGCCCCCGTCTGTCCCGAGGTTATCGACAAAGAAGTCCTCCACGTCTCTGGCAGCATTGGAGGAGTTAGCTATGGCATAAATCCAAGGATCCAAGCTCCTTACCTTGTGACCTCTCCGGAGCCTTCCCTCCGCATCGTTGCTGATACCAACGTACCACTCAGGAAATTCCCCCCCGTGCTGCTGCATATAGTCCAAGAATTCTTCGATTATGTCTTCTTTGCTCTCTGCCATATGTAAGCCCTCGAGAATCTGGGCCCCTCATGCTGATCTATTCTGAGAATTAATCCTGCGTGAGTGTCACACGATTTCAGATAAAAATGCTTTGTCAACAGTCCTACGTGTCATGCGTTGCGAATCTCAGATGAAAATGCTCATCTTAGATGAGAATCTATTGACCATCGAGCGTTGCGAATGCCGGTACTCAACTCACTGACCGCACACAGGACACACCAAGAGGGTCCCATCGGGCCGGTCAGGGTGGTTCTCGTTGCGCAACTTCACGTTCTCGCCGAAATCATGATAATTGTGGCATTCCTTTTGATAAGCAGCCACGGGAGACTTTGCGTAGCTATACATGAACTTCTTGTATCCGGGATCGAGTCGTCGCTTGAGCTCACCATTCAAGTCCGTGTCTGATCTTCCGACATACTGAACAATGAATGTGCGATCATCTAACGTATAGCCAAGCGCATAGTTGCCTGGAGAGGTTTTGGTTATGAAGTGATCTATCTGCTGGGAGGTGAAGTCAAAAGGACCTTCCATTCCGAGGTTTGGCATTCTTGCCTCCCTGTAAACCCTTGAGAAAGCAGAGCCTTCGTGCTCATTTTTTCTCCATTCATCTTACTCCAAATCCCGTTTAATATCGTCTAACATTCCCCTTTGTTCCCGCAAAGATATTTGCATAGACTCCAAAATCATCTCCGCTTTCTTCTT
>SOJN01000045.1 GCA_004376575.1 candidate division TA06 bacterium
CCGCATATCCTACCAGATTCCTGAACAACTCCTTGTCAGGCTGACTATCTACGACATCAGGGGCCGCCTGGTCAAGACCCTCGTAACCGAGACTCAGTCTCCCAGTTCATACATGGTGGAGTGGCGAGGAGACGATGGCTTTGGTCGCCCCGTCCCAGCGGGAGTCTATCTCTACAGGCTGGACGCTGGTCGTTGGTCAGCAACCAAGAAAACCGTCCTGCTGAGATAGCTTCATCACTGAGCCTTCCCCCGCAGAAGCGACATTGCGTTGACTTTTCCGGCGGGAGGGATTAGAATAAGACCTGAGGGACGCCAAAACAACGTCTTTAGGGAGAACGAGTGTCAAAGCCCACGTCAAATGCACTGAAATCAAGACGCATCTTGCCCACCCCCTGGTTCAGTATGAGGGCGTTGTTCATGGGCGTCACCCTTGTGCTGTTTTGTTTTGCCACAGGGTTTCTGAATCACTCTTCCTTCGGCTCAGCTGACTATTCAGTGGGAGGTTCTGATCAGTCCGTGATTAGGCTGGGATGGGAATCGGGTTCTATGAAACCGTGGTCCGTAGATAGAAGTCTCACCGCGCCGCCGATAGGCTGGGGGGTCAGGAAGATAGGCGCAGATAGTGTTTGGGCTGCAGGTGTAAGGGGGGCTGGAGTGGTGGTTGCTGTGTTGGGTACCGGGGTAAGATATACGCATACGGACCTGGCGAGTCACCTGTGGACCAATGACGACGAGATCCCTGATAATGGTGTGGACGACGACTCGAACGGCTATGTAGATGATTATATCGGTTATGACTTTGTCCACATGGATGGCGATCCGATGGACGATGTTGGCCACGGTACTGTGGTGGCAGGACTTGTGTTGGGAGATGGAAGGGCTGGATATTCAACGGGCGTTGCACCAGAAGCCGAGCTTATGTCTCTTAAGGTCTGCGCCGGCGGGTCATGCTTCCTCGCCCAGATTTGGCAAGCGATCTACTATGCTGCTTCTGAGGGCGCGGACATAATCTGTATACCGCTTGGCTGGTATGACGGAGATCGAGATATGTGGAGGCGAACCTGCAAGACCTTAACTGACCTTTTTGGTGTGCTCTTTGTGTCCGGCACAGGGTATCCGGTGCTACCCCACAGTGTACCGATGCCAGCCGCTATCCCGCCGCCATGGCTTCATCCAGACCAGACCCTCAGAGGGGAGCCCGCTGGGCTGATCACTGCTGCACCTACGGATTCCTTGGATTACTACAGCGGAAAAGAAATAGGACCAGCCGTGTGGGTCGACTTCCCTTATGTCCCTGGTGACCCGGATTTGATTGGGCTGATCAAACCCGACCTAACAGCACCCGGTGTTCGGCTCGTTTCTCTTGATTACAGGAGTGATACAGGTTATGTCGAAGCATCGGGATGTTACGGGATTGAGCATGTAGCAGGCGCTGCAGCCCTCATTCGTTCAGCACTCCCGTCCTTTACTCCTGCTGAGATAGACAGCGTTCTTGAGATGACTGCCATGGACCTCGGCGCTCTTGGGAAAGACAACTTCTACGGCGCGGGCCGAGTTGATGTCTGGGCAGCCTATCAGTATTGTGTCCCAGGAATTGAGGAAGAAACACGGCGCGACACTCATGGTCGTCTGCTTGAAGCAGCAAGACTTGTGTGCTCGCCCAATCCTTCATTTGGGCCCGTTGCTATCTCCTACGCTGTAGACAGTCCAGGCCCCATAACCATCCAGATGTTCGATCTAGCGGGAAGACCAAGACAAGAAATCCTCGCCACTAACCCCACATCTGGGCAAGGCACAATCCACTGGAATGGCAGGGATAGATCTGGTCACAAACTCCCTTCAGGCATCTATTTCGTTCGGTTGACGACGGAAAGGACCTCAACATCCGCCAAGGTCGTCCTGATGAACTGAAGTCCTCTAGCCGGAGGTGTTGGTCTTGACACGAAAAGGTAAGGTAGTGATCTTGAGGATTCTCGGGGGATTCATCTTCGCACTTTCTCTTTTTCTTCTCGTGGGACCGACACTCGGAACACGAGCGACAGTGGGCATCATATTCATGGTCACGGGTCTTGTCCTCGCTTCGAAAACCTGAGAGTCAACACATCTGAAAACCCCATTTGAACCATTTCCCCAACTCCAGAGAAACAAAGCAGTTGCCCGAAGCGCCTTATTTTTCAAGGCGTTTCAGCATTATGGCTGTTATGGTGATTATGCCTGTTTTGCTCTGTTTTGGTGAGAATTTGGCACAAATCTGGCACACTAATCTAAGATCTGTGACCTAAGATCGCAAATCTTGCACATGTGCGCATATGCGCACGTGTACACATGTGAACTTGTGCATATACGAACATGTGGCGATGAACATGCCAGGGAGGTTGACTTATGGGGTTTGGTGGGATAGAATTCTCGTTGGGAGTGACCAGGATGCCGTCTTTGAGGAGAAGAATGTCAAATGTCAAGTCGTAGATCCTTCGCGAAGTCGGAGGGCACCGAGCGAATGTACACTTCGCTTCAAGAGACAGCTTCATGGGGTCTCAAGGGGGCACAGAGATCATCAGTGCGAATTCGCTTCCAAAATCAGACGAGTGAGTGTAAAATCACTGTTCAAGAGAGGAAACCACAAAGAACCAGCGAATCGGACAGAAAGGCCATTCAATGCTAATCGTCAATTCACATAACAATAGGCCTATACGACTCACAACAGAGAGGTGGAAGCACATAACTACGAGGCATCCCGAAATGGAGAGCCAGAGGGAAAAGGTGTTGGAAACGATAACTGAGGCTGAGCTAATCCAGAAGGGCGACTTTGGCGAGTTCGTCGCCTTCAGATTCTACGAGAAGAGTCCTCTCAGCTCCAAGTATTTGGCCGTAGTATACAAAGAAATCGCAGATTCAGATGGGTTTGTGATAACCGCATATTACACCAGCAAACCTTCGGACAGGAGGCAGATAATATGGAAGCCATAAGAATTCTTGACAAGAAAGAAAACCTCAGTTGGGACTATGACGAGGAAGCCGATGTTCTCTATATCAGCATCGGCGAGCCACAAGAGGCGCTCGGAATTGACATCGGAGAAGGAGCTATTGTGAGGTACGCAGAAGACAAGCGAGAGATAGTGGGACTAACGCTTGTCGGCATGAAGGAGCGATTGCTGAGCAGTCTTAAGGCAAGGTGACAGATACGCCATTAGAGGTCGGAGCCCGAACCCCCAATGGAGGATCCTCTGAATGGCTTTGTACCCTCCTTGCCGCAATTGCAGGAAGATTGGGGTAAGGTCAAGGAATGGCGCCTGAGACTTAGGCTGGGCCTATCTCTTGCTCCCCGTTTCCTCTGAGAGTGCCTCAATATCCCATCCATATCCGGTCTCCATCCCCTGCCACCTCAAACGGTGCGCATGGGGACAGCCCCCCAACCCAATTCGCTCACATTCTCATATGCTCATTTGAGCACATGAGAACATGAACATCTGAACACATGAGAAGGTGGGTAAGGGGGTTTCGTGGTTTCGTGCGCTTGGATCTTCCCTTCGACTTTGCTCAGGATCTCCGACGATTTTCTATTTTCGCCTTCGTAGGTTGGTTATTGGTTCTATTTTCGATCTTCGATTTTCGATTTTCGTGTACATAGTATTGATTTGGCACAACTAATCTAAGATCTGTGACCTAAGATCGCAGATCTTGCATATGTGCGCATACGCGCACGTGTACACATGTGAACTTGTGCATATACGAACATCTGACGATGAACATGCCAGCGAGGTTGACTTGTGGGGTTAGGTGGGATAGAATCATTCAAAGGAAGTAACCAGAGTATCGTCTTTGAGGGCAAAATGTCAGAAAGTTGTAAATCCTTCGCGAAGTCGGAAGGTCAAGCATCGTCCCTAGGGTTTCATTCTATGCGCCGAACTGTGATAATCAGACTAGTATTGGACTGGTTGCTGCTTCTGAGTTTTCTCGTGTGTTATTGTGGTTGCGAAAAAGGTGGTTTTCATCCGGGCGACCACGACTGGCCGTGGATCTTTAGAGACCTTGGAGCTTCGTTCTCTCCTGACGGCGAATGGATAGCCTATGCCCATAGAGCCGTGATAGAAGAGGGAGACACATCGGGCGTGCATATAATGAAGATTGATGGATCAAACAGAGATCTTGTTTTTGCTGGACTCACGTATGGTGTTGATTGGTCACCAGACAGCTCAAAACTGGTGTTTGAATACGGAAATGAGATTTGGTCGCTAGATCTGGGAACTGACAGCGTGGCCCCAATTAGCCCTCAAGACGGGAAAGAAAAACACAAGCCGGTATGGTCAGCCGGTGGTGAAAAAATAGCATACACTGTGGCCTATGGAGATGACCGTGGGGTCTGGGTGATGGATTCTTCAGGCGAGAATGCACACCTAGTGGTGTCCTACGCTGATGTCTCGGATTGGTTTCCGTCGGGCAGTGAGATAGGATTCAGTGCTTGGGTGTATGACAGCTCTGCGGCCGATTGGGTGTATGGGATCTGGTCTGCCGACACTGCCGGCAGCGAGATCCGGCTAATCTTATTGGCTAAGACGATCAATTTGCTGGAGGACGCTATATGGCTCCGCGTTTCGCCGGATGGATCAAAGCTGGCCATTCACGGACAGCAAGAGGGACGGCCACCGGAGGTCTGGGTAATTAACGCTGATGGGAGCAATCCGAAGCAACTCACTCAAGATGGGGGTATGGACCCGGCATGGTCGCCGACCGGACAATGGATCGTGTACACAGACGGAAGAGATGGTAAACTTTGGTTGATAAGGCCGGATGGAACTGATCAACATCCGGTAGACTACTAACCCAAGAAAGGAGCGGGCATGGGGACAGCCCCCCAACCCACTAGCTGACCCGTCGACATGTGCACAATTGTCAACATATCAACACATCAGAGCTGCGCTCATTCGCTCACATCCTCATACGCTCAATTGAGCACATGAGAACATGAACAGATAAGCAGATGTGGGGAAGTGAGATGGGTAGAGGGGGTTCGTGTGTTTCGATCTTCGGTTTTCATGTTCATGGTATTAGTTTGGCACAAATCTGGCACAACTAATCTAAGATCTGTGACCTAAGATCGCAGATCTTGCATATGTGCGCACGTGTACACATGTGAACTTGTGCATAGACGAACATGTGGCGATGAAGATGCCGGGGAGGTTGACTTGTGGGGTTGGGTGGGATAGAATCATCCATAGAAAGTAACCAGAGTATCATCTCTGAGGGCAAAATGTCAGAAAGTCGAAGATCCTTCGCACTCGGCTTCGCCAAGCATAAACTCCGTCGGAGGGTTGAAAATCCTTCGCCTGTCCTGAGGGAATTCGAAGGGAGTATTCGGAGGGTCAAGCACCGTCCCCATGGCTAGTACAGGCCTCTTGGGGATTACTTTTTGCCTTTGCTCTTTCCGCCAAACTGGGCCTTAGCCGGGCACATCTTGAAATAGTCACACTTCAAGCATACGCTCTTTTTGGCCTTTTGAACGAATTTCCCGTTTCGTAGGCATTCGGATGCTTCCATAATGTGTTCCTTGACCGTGTCGATGAACTCGTCATCCACCGCGCGAGGTTTCCTCTTCCTTTCGTCCAGTTCGTATACCTCAACGTAGTCCGCATTTCGACCAGTGAGTTCCTGGTAGCCCAGCGCGTAAACATGGAGCTGCGTTTCTGTCACATCTTCTGGCTGCGCCCGATCTGAGCTCTTCAGGTCTACAATACTGGTTTCGTTCGTATCCAGGCGCCGCACCAAGTCTATTCGCCCAGTGACTGTGACGCCATCCCCCAGACTGATCTCCACGGCCTTCTCAGAAAACTCAATCTTGTCAAATATATCCTGATTGTCGTGTATGTAGTTGCGAATGACTCTCTCTGCACTTTTCCTGAGCGCTTCCTCCAGAGAGGGATAAGCATAGGGAACATGCAAGTGTCTTTTGACCAAGGTTTTCGCCTGCTGCTCGGTAGGTCTCTGACCCCAAAGGGCCTTTTTGTGGACTTCGGCGAGAGCATCATGCAAGGACTTTCCGTAACCAAGTGCTTCATGGATAGGCATATTGAAGCCGTACAGTATGCGGAGTTTGAACTGATACGGACATTCGAAGAAGTACTTTAGATCGCTAAATGAGAAGGTTACCCTGGATACATTGGCCTTTGGCCTCGGTTTCAGCCTTTTTCTCTTGTCAAAGCTGACCAACCTACGCTTTACAGACTTGAAGCGAAGGACATACTCCCAGAACTCGGATGGTCGGACATACCGGTTGTTGCTGCCTTCGATGGGGGCCCATGTCATGAAAAGGAACTTCTGCGCTCTTGTAACCGCGACATAGAAAAGGCGCCTCTCGTCGTCAATAGTACCCAAGAAACGTTCCTGTCCGTGAATGCTTCCAGGAGGGATGACATGCCAAACACTACGCCCACCCATTCGCGGAGAAGGAAAACGATTCCTAAGTAGGGCCGGTATGAAAACAACTGGCCACTGCATCCCTTTGGCTTGGTGAATGGTCAGAACACGAACTGCATCTGGGTTAGTATAGCTCTTGTCCTGCCAACCCTCAGGGTATGCCTCTTCGGCGCGGTGTACGAGAAAACCCGAAAATGACTCGTACTTCCTTTTCGGGGCAGAGTAGTAATGAATCGATTCAAAATCCGAGATAAGCTGGCTGAATTTGCCAAAATTGTAGAAGACGATTTCCCCACGGTCGTCCGGCACGGATTCCTCGCGAAGGTCGAGGTCCGACAGGAACGAGAGAAACAATCTTTGAATGGAATACACATGAAATCGTCCCTCTTCAGCAGTTTCGATTTCTGATCTTGTCTTGGTGGCTGCAGCAATGGCAGATTTCAAGGTCTTCTTGGCGACACCCAGGTTCGCAGCCCCCCACGCGGCCCGTAGCTCCTTCTCGTCTATGTTCCCGGACATAAACAGGAAAAGCTGGCGTGCTGCCTCAGCTTCAGGTGTTTCAAAGAGGTTGTTCATTCCTTCTACGACAAAAGGAATGCCTGCCATCCTCAGTGCCTCCAGAATTGGGCCCCCATTCCTCTTGACGCTCCGTAGTAAGATGGCGCAGTCGGAATATGAAAGGCCGCGACGTCCTTCTTCTTCCTTGAAGCCAACGCCACGGAGTGCTTTGATTGTCTGAACGATGAACTTCGCTTCCTCTGCTGGGCAGTCGAATTTTAATGCCAAGATGTCGCCCTGCTCAAAACGCTGAGCGCCTGTGGGTCTCATTTCTTTCTTGAGTCGCTCTGAGTTCTGCTTGATGAAGTCACTGGCAACTTCGACTATTCCTTTGCTGCTACGAAAATTCTCCTGAAGGCGTACAGGCGTGACTTGGCCGAAGTTGCTGTAGTTATTCTCAAACTCAATGATGTTCTGAACATCGGTTCCGCGCCATTGGTAGATAGTCTGGTCATCGTCGCCCACAACGCATATGCTAGCGCCGAGCCCTGCAAACATTCGTATTACACTTTCCTGAATGGGATTGACGTCCTGGTACTCATCCACGATGAGATACTTCACACGCTCAGAAAGACGTTTCTGGAGCGCTTTGTCAGCAAAGAGCTCGCCGACAGCCCGACCCATGATTGCTGAATAGTCAAAGTACCGCTTCGACTGCAGCAGCGCTTCGTAACGAGCAAGGCCATCGAGCACCGATGCTCCCTTGAGTTTGGAGTCGTCGCGGAGAGTTTCTCGTAGTATGCTTAGAACTGAAACGTATATCCCGGTATCGCGATACCGCCGCAGGTTCCGACCAGCCAAGTCCTTCGTAGTCGTGAGGCCAGCCTCGGTACTATGACGGTCAACGAGAAGGCTCTGCTGTACCTCATTCACCACCTCAAACTTGAGATAATCAGGTACTTCAGTCTTCAAAAGCTCGAGACAGAAAGCGTGGATCGTTCCAACGAACATGTCAGCCAAACCGATAACATTTCCTACGCTTTCACGGCAACGGGCAAAGATTCGCTCCTTCAGTTCCGCGGCAGCCTTTTCCGTGAAAGTGAAGGCTATAACGTTGCCCGGGATGACGGTGGCAGTTTCCAGCAACTTGACAACAAGCCGAGCCAGCACACGCTATCAATTGTAGGTGTCCCTCGGTGTGTCGAATAGCCTCTTGCTGTGACGATGTGAGTCTCACAACCTCATTCCTTTACTGTATTCGCAACGTTCGGATTATATCTTCTGAGATGAGAAGTTCAAGGGGAAACGCTGGACTCCCCGAAATGGGGACAGGGACAAGCCCGAAGTAAGTAGCACCTCCGAAGTCAGGCGTAGTCGTATCCATTGTGGTAGGGTTAAGGGATGGCGCCTGGGTCATAGACTGGGCCTATCCGGTTCTCCCCATTTCCTCTGGGAGTGGCTTAATATCCCAACCATATCCGGTCTCCATCCCCCGCCACGTCAAACGGTACGTGCCCTTTTCGAGCATACCTATTTCCTGTCAGCTTCAGTCAAAGGAACTTCCCCACATTCGTCGACGGTTGTCAAATTCTTTTGCAACAGCGATTGAGGTGTCTCTTGGTCAGAATTTGGCACAAATCTGGCACAACTAATCTAAGATCTGTGACCTAAGATCGCAGATCTTGCATATGTGCGCATATGCGCACGTGTACACGTGCGAACTTGTGTATACGCGAACATGTGGTGATGAAGATGCCAGGAAGGTTGACTTACGGGGTTTGGTGGGATAGAATTATTCGTAGGAAATAACCAGAGTATCGTCTTTGAGGGCAAAATGCCAAAAAGCCAAGCACCGTCCCCAGGTCCAGTTACAAGAATGGCGGGCCTGTTGATCATCGCCACGGGACTAGCGCTCTTGGGCCTCGCAGAAGTCCGAGCGGCTCAGGGGGAGAAAAACCAGAAATCAACCGTAGAGCTGGTTTGGGACAAGGAGTTCCCAGAGGGAATAACCGATGTTGCATTTGATAAGGAAAGAGAAGGGCTATTTTGTCCGAGCGTCATAGTGACAGGGAATTGCGAGAACGCTAAGGCAATCCTGTACTTGGATAGTTCCGGGAAAGTAATCAAGGAGACGAAACTGAAGGAATGGACGCAGGTCAGGATTTCGCAAAATGGGCAATACATTGGAATCATGCATCCAGAGAAATATGATGGGGAGTTCTACTATGGCACCGTTGATATAATAGACAGGGCTGGGAAATTGGTAAAGAAGGTCGACGAGGTCTACGGCACCTCGTGGTGGGTATCTCCTGGAGGCAACGAGATAATCGAGAAGAGTGTTTGGGATGACGACGATATCTACTACTTCCGTGGTACTTCCGGAAAAGGTCGGGCGGATCTGACAAAGAGCAAAGGCGATATTTCAATGTTTGCCGGTACCCAAGCGATCAAATGGTCAGAAACGGAGAGCGCCTACTTGCAGATCGGTACCCTAATAGGAAATCTGCCCTGCTTGCCAAATGGCCACAGCATCGCTGTTTCTCCCGATGGTGACTATGTGGCAACTCCGAGGGCAATTCCCCAAGGAAACGACTACATCTATCATCTATTACTTCGTAGAAACAACGGTATCCTACTGGAAGAATTTGACCTGGAGAAGAAGGGCTGGGTGTTGTCTTCTTTCTCGCCCGATGGCAAATTCTTGACGGTCGCCGTAAGAAACTTGGTATTCCTGATAGGTGTCGGGAAAAAGAAGATACTCTGGAAATATGAATCTGATGACCCTTATCAGTTA
>SOJN01000046.1 GCA_004376575.1 candidate division TA06 bacterium
GAAAAACCACTGAGCTTGTTTTGATACACGCCCGAGAGGATTCGAACCTCTAACCGGCGGATTCGAAGTCCGACGCTCTATCCAGTTGAGCTACGGGCGCGTTTACATTGAAGATTGAAGATTTCAGATTGCTGTTTCAAAGAACCGTGTCAAAAGGAATCCTGTGTCAGGTTCCACTTGGGATTGTAGGGGGAAGGCGGGGGGTTGTCAACGAAATCATCTAATCCGGCTACTCCAGGGCAGCAAGCTTCAAGGTGAGGCTACGTGCGTTTGCAGAACGCTGGATCCTCGCGGCTAGCTGTAGGCCCTAAATCCTTCCAGGAAGCTGGATTCCGGCATGAATCTTGCGACTTTATGTATAGTAGCAACGGAAATGGATGTCTTGGTGGCTGTAATTCTGCGTGATTGGCAGAACCGCAGAGTCAGTCGCAATAAGCGGGGAGGTGGAGCACATGGCCATGTTTGCACTAACCCAACCGAATGTGATCAAGCTAAAGGCTATGAGGAATATTGGGGGCCTGGCAAGAGCCTTGAAATATAGGGCCGACTCAGGTGTTCGGGCGGACGCTGCTCAGGCTCTTGGAGAGCTCCGAAACAGGTTGGCTATACCCCCTCTCGTTGGAGCGCTCAGGGATGAGAACAGATTGGTCCGAAAGAACGCTGCTCAGGCTCTCGGCAAGATAGGGGGCAGCAGCGCGCTGGAACCTCTCGTTGAGGCCCTGAATGATGAAGATTGCTTTGTTCAAGCGAAGGCAGCGGCAGCTCTTGGAAAGATGGGAGACAGAAGGGCGATAGATCCCCTCCTTCGTTTCATTCACGATGTCAAACATGAGTATGTTCGAGAAACAGCACGTGCGGCAGTCAACGCGATAAAGATGCAACTGACATTCGTATGAACGGCTGTGCGTGAAAGTGAGCATTCCGGACCCTTGACAAATCGCCTTTTGGGTATTACAATTTTGTATGAGGTGATGCGTCAGGCAGGTTAGGAGTTAGATATTCAGCGAGACGGCGGATTTGGGATTCGGGGTCCCGCTGAGCTGGCGAGATTTGCCTGGTTGGCAGAATGGTGGAATTGGTAGCCACAATTCTGAGGGGGGTGAGCGTATGGCCTTATTCGCGCCAATCGAGCCCAATGTGGTTAGGCTAAAAGCTGCGAGGAATGTGAAGGCTCTGATAAAAGCCTTGAAGTACGTGAATAGCTCGGATGTCAGAAAGGGTGCAGCAGCTGGATTGGGAGAGCTGAAGGACGAGACAGCGGTAGATCCTCTTATTGAAGCGCTTAAGGATGAAGACAAATATGTTCGAAAGAATGCGGCGGAGGCTCTCGGCAAGATAGGGGACAGAAGAGCAATGGAGCCTCTCATTGAAGCCCTGGAGGACGAAGACTGGTTTGTTCAAGAGAAGGCGGCAGCAGCGCTTGGAAAGATAGGAGACAAAAGAGCAGTAGATCCTCTCCTTCGGTTCATTCGAGATTTAAAACATGAGCATTTCAGGGGGACTGCACGTGCCGCGCTGCATTTGATAAAGCTCAGGCAGCAACTCCGATAAATAGCTGTAGGTTATAAATGGGTTCTGTTTCTGGTTCGGGGCTTTCAGTGTTGATGGCTGGCAGGGCTGAATCTAACATAGAATCAAATTCCAAATCTCGAATTCCAAGTTCCAAATAAATCCCAAACTCCAAATCCCGAATCACAAACTTGAACCATCATTTGTTTGTAGTTTGGTCCTTGGTCATTCGAATTTGTTTATGATTTGGAGTTTGGTTATTGGAATTTGTTTGTGATGGTCTTGTATGTTCGGAATGCTTCGGATATAATAGAAACTCAGGGGAATGTCCTTAACGAGTCGGGGTCATCTCTCTTGAGTAATCGCTGTCTGATGCAAATAGCTGGTCAACCAAAAGGGGCATGATATGATTCCGCAGGCACGGTATGGGGGAGAAGAAGGCCAGGATGTTATTGTACGTATCAGAACCATCATCGGAGTAGCATTAGTAATTGTTGGATGCATGATGGCTTTTTGGGCATTCGCGAGTGTTTATAAGATATTCACGAATCCTCAGGAGATCGGGGCCTTCAAACAGATTGCGCCAGAGAACCCCGAATTTAGAGAGCTGGATATAGAAGGAAAAAAGGTGGTAATACCAGAAGGCCTCTTCCATTTCATGGCATATGTTATTGCATGTTTCTTGCTACTCATAGCAGGAGTCATTGGTGCGAGTTTGGTTACAGGCGGCGCGAACTTGCTGCAAAGCAGCTTCAGGAGACTGGAAGCGAAAGTCGACAAGAAGATGGATAAGCTGAAGAATAAGATGGAGGAAATAGGAGAGCTGATTGAGAAGAAAACGGGCGCCGAATAATACAACCACAGACTTTGTGTAGAATCGAAGGAGAGCCATGCCGCTTCCTGGTGGCAGGATTCTTTTGTCGTTGTTACCCTGAGTAGTTAGTCTTTGACACTGCCTGTTTCATTGCATACAATCTTGCCTGATTGTCGGAATTGGCGTTAGGGTATGGTGTGAAATTGTTCGTGTACAGTGGAGGCAAAACATCACGTTGACAGGGCTGCATTTTCTTCTGAGCTATATGTGCAATCTGGAGTGTGATCACTGTTTTGTGTACAGTGCCCCAAGTGCCAAAGGCACCTTCACGCTGAAGCAAATACGCGATGTTCTTGGTGAAGCAGTTAAGATTGGGACAATAGAGTGGATATACTTCGAAGGTGGGGAGCCGTTCTTATTCTACCCCATAATGGTTGAAGGCATCAAGCTCTCTCGGGACATGGGATTCAAAACTGGTGTTGTGACTAACGCCTATTATGCAACCTCCAAGGAAGATGCAGAGATCTGGCTGAAACCTCTTTGTGAAATGGGAATATCTGCTCTCAGCGTGAGTGACGATTCATATCACAGTGAAGACGAAAAAGACAATGCTGCCAAACGAGTTTCAGCTGCGGCAAAAAGGTTGGGCATGCCCGTGAATTCGATTTGCATTGAGAAACCTACGGTTGAAACAACTACGGAGAAGGAGGAAGATAAGGGAGCACCGGTCATCGGAGGTGGTGCGAAGTTCAGAGGAAGAGCAGTTGAGAAACTGCTGGAGGGACTTCCCAGAAGGCGGTGGGAGGAATTCACAGAGTGTCCGGATGAAGACCTAAAGGAACCCAAAAGAGTGCATCTCGACTCATACGGTAATGTTCATCTGTGTCAGGGACTGAGTATGGGTAATATGTGGAAGACTCCCCTGTCAGTGTTAGTGAAAAACTATGATGCTGATTCACACCCAATATGCGGCCCCTTGGTGAGAGGTGGGCCTGCACTTCTGGCTAAGGAGTGTGGTATCGACCACCATGACGAGTATGTTGATGCCTGCCATCTCTGCTATCTCACTCGCCTGGCCATGATAGATAAGTTTCCAGAATACCTTGCACCGAGACAAGTATATGGGCTTGAATAGCTTTCACAAAGGAGGTTCTGGGGTTCAATGTTGAACATTTGAACAATTGAACACTTGAACGGGAGTTGTAGGGAGGAATCAGGGGAGGTTCTAGGGTTCAATGTTGAACATTTGAACTCTTGAGCATTTGAACGGGGGGGAGGAGAAAGGTTATGAGGGGAATAAAAGGGAGGGTGACAATATTGAGTGACGAGGGGCGAAGAACGAAGTACAAAGTGAATAGGATGTGCAGATGAGAAGGACCGTATGTATCGCGGTAGCTCTTTTTCTGATGTTTGTTTCGGACGGTCATGTTTTTTCTTATGAGGGCCGGAAGGAACAAGGAAATCTTGTTATCGAAGGGATTCCTGGGATTCCACAAAGGATTATAGAACGGAGTTTTCAGTATCAGAACACTCGCTCGGCCTCTGTGCGTGATTGGAATCCTACCGGCGGTGGCATGCTGATTTCTGCGCGCTTTGGCGAAACAAGCCAGTTTCACTACATAGAGAAACCAGGCGGTGCGCGGAGGCAGATCACATTCTTTTCAGATCCGGTCGGCGGCGCTGCGATGTGTCCGGATCCTTCCAGACAGGGATTTCTTTACACCAAGGACGTGGGAGGAAAAGAGCTCTATCAGATCTTCTATTTCGATCTCGACAATGGGAAATACACGATGCTGACAGATGGCACATCCAAGAACGGGGGGATGCGCTGGTCCAATAAAGGGGACAGATTCGTCTACCGCAGCACGAAACGGAATGGCCGTGATTGGGACCTGTACCTGAGCAGTATGAATAGCCCGCACAAGGCGAAACTAATCTTTGAAGGCGAAGGGTGGTGGAGTGCGGGAGATTGGTCGCCGGATGACAAGCTTTTGCTAATCCACAAATATGTCTCGGTTAACGAGTCTTACTACTACATACTTGATATCGCATCCGGCAGGATCAGACAGATCAACCCAACTGACGAGAAAGTTGCGTATGGATCCGCTCGTTGGGCAAAGAATGGCAAGGGGATTTTCATTACATCGGATGAAGGGAGTGAATTCCGGCAGTTGCAGTGCTATGACCTTGGTACGAATGAGGTTAGCGATTTGACAGCAGAGATTCCCTGGGATGTAAAGGCAATTGAGATGTCCCGAGAGCGAGACAAGCTGGCATTCTCAACGAACGAGGGTGGTATCACCAAGCTCTATCTCCTCGATACGAGTACTAAGAAATACAAGCAGATTCCGGGCATTCCCCTTGGACAGGTCTATGCGTTAAACTTTCATCCTGATGGGATTCGATTGGCGTTAGTCATCAACACGCCCCAGAGACCAGGTGATATCTATGTACTTCATCTTGAAGACAATTCGCTTGTCCGTTGGACGCACAGTGAGGTTGGTGGGCTCAACACAGATTCATTTGTGGTGCCCAAGTTGGTCCATTATGAGACGTTCGACAAGGTTGATGGCAAGTCTCGTATGATTCCAACGTTTTACTACAAACCACAGAAGGGGAAGGGCCCGTACCCTGTCGTCGTTAGCATACATGGAGGACCTGAAGGCCAATACGTTCCATACTTCTCTCCCACAGCGCAGTACTATGTTAACGAGTTAGGGGTAGCCGTGCTTGCCCCGAATGTACGTGGTTCTTCCGGCTACGGAAAGAACTTTCTCAAGCTCGACAATGCCTACAAGCGAGAAAATTCCGTCAAAGACATCGGCAAACTCCTGGATTGGATTGAAGATCAGCCGGAGCTTGATGCTTCACGAGTCGCGGTTGTCGGCGGTTCTTACGGAGGATATATGGTTCTTGCTTCCATGACTCACTATGATGGCCGGATCAAATGCGGCATAGATGTCTTCGGGATCAGTAACTTCGTGACGTTCCTTGAACGCACCGGTGAGTACAGGCGGGACCTCCGGAGAGTCGAATATGGGGATGAACGGGATCCCCAGATGCGCGAATTCTTGGTAGGCATCTCACCAACAACGAATGCTCACAGGATAACCAAACCAATGTTCATTGTGCAGGGTCTGAACGATCCGAGGGTGCCAGTAACCGAATCAGAGCAAATCGTTTCGGCCATCCGGAAGAATGGAGGCGTCGTGTGGTATCTGCTGGCCAAGGATGAGGGGCACGGATTCAGCAAAAAGAGTAACCGCGATTACTACAAGAATGCCGTTTTCCTGTTTCTTGAGAAATATCTGTTGCAATAAGAGACGGCACAGAAGAGTCGACAAACGTGGAACCTAGGTCTTTCTCGAATTCCATCTGTGTGGCTGTGCGCTATGCAGGTGTTCGGAAGAAAGAAAGACCAAAAGGTCTAGACTAGAGCGATCAAGCTCTGGCAAGGGGGACTATTGGAACGTACGCATTCTGGATGTAGGAAGAAGGAGTACAAAAATGGCAGAAAGGATGCACGAATGCGTGTTTTGCAAGGATATTGCCGCAAGATTTGAAAGAAAACGCCCCCAGTGGATAGCTGACTTGCAGGTTTCAACCGCAATTGTGTGTAGCAATCAAATATGTCGAGGTTATACCATTCTCATTTACAATAAGGCGCATCATACAGAACTATTTCAGCTCGAGAGGGAGAACCAGGTAGCATACATGGAAGACTTAAGCAAAGTAGCAAGGGCCATATATGATGTTTATCGTCCCCATAAGATGAACTATGAACTCTTGGGCAATGTTGTGCCTCATTTGCACTGGCATATTATTCCTCGTCGAGAAGCAGATCCGATTGAACTGCATTGGCCCATCTGGGGCAAAGATTACACTGAAGTCAGGCTGGCAGACAGCGAGTACCGTGAGATAGTCAGGCAGATAAGAGCACATCTTTTGTAAATGGGAAATGCCAATGGAACAGAGGATGAAGGGATGAATAAATTCGGCGGATATGACGACCCGTTATTTGCTGAGCTTTACGACTTCACACCTCCTTATAACGCGCGGCCGGACATAGATTTCTATCTAAACCTTGCAGGTTCTATAGAAGGCAAGATTCTGGAACTGGGCTGCGGCACGGGAAGGATACTGATACCCTCCGCGGTGGCAGGCTGCCGAATCGTCGGGCTAGACAATTCTGAGTTCATGGTGGCAAGGTGCCGTGAAAAGCTGCAAAGCCAGCCCAAGGAAGTACAGGGGCGCGTTCAGCTTGTTAACGGCAGTATGACCGACTTCGAATTGGGGAAAATGTTTGCACTAGTGACAGCACCTTTCCGGGCTTTTCAGCACCTCATTTCCATCGAGGAGCAGCTTAGTTGTCTGCGTTGCGTGAATCGTCATTTGCGGGTAGGTGGGAGACTTGTCTTTGATGTCTTTCAAGTCGACCCTTCAAGGATAGACAACCCAGCATATACAAAGGAGACTGAGGAGTTTGCAGAGGTAATACTGTCTGATGGCAGAAGCTTCCGTCGCTCCCACCGAACTATTGCTTTTCACAGAGCTGAACAATACAACGACATTGAATTGATTTTTTATGTGACCCATCCTGACGGGCGAACTGAGCGATTGGTTCAGGCGTTTCCCTTTCGATACTTCTTTCGGTACGAAGTGGAGCACCTTTTGGCACGAGCAGGTTTCGAGGTGATCCAGTTGTTCGGGAATTTTGATAAGTCGGAACTTACAAATGATTCCAACGATATGATTTTTGTTGCGAAGAAATGTGAGAGTACACTATGAGAAATAACTTCCAATCACCAAATCCCAAATCACAAACAAATTCCAAGCTCTAAATCGCAAATCACAAACTTGAACCGTCACTTGTTTGCAATTTGGTGCTTGGTCATTGTGATTTGTCTGTGATTTGGAGTTTGGTTATTGTGATTTGCTTGTAATTTGGGAATAGAATTTCTTCGGGGCAAGCTCTTTGAATTCCCTGGGTTGCTGAATGAGGTGTTTGCGAATGTCTGTGCAGAGATGGCATTTAGAAATGTAACCCTCTGGTAATTCTCTGTAACCAGATTTTGTCCCGAGTTCAAAAAGTCCTTCCATTTTTGTCATGAGGGCTTCCAAGACCGGATAGTTACGCAAATCTATCCCCTGACAGAGTAAGCTCAGATCATGCGCATCACCCAGGGAAATGCCTCCACAATATCCGGTCATGTAGTTGCCGTAATTGTCAACGTGAACATGCCAGTCGCGCTCCAGCTCTTGTCGACAGGATTCAGCAAAGAAATGCCTTGCCGGGTATTTTTTGAACAGATGTCCAAGCTTGTATAGCAATCTCCCCGTCGGGAGTAACTCAGCATAGTATAGGCCTTCCAGACCTGCCTTATCCAGATATCTTTCAAAGGGGAGGGTATTCTTGATACCGAGCTTGCTGAACTGGTGATAAAAGAAATCTTGGTAAACCAATGTATTATTTCCAAACATCTCCATACTGATACGCAGAGCTCTCTCTGTTCTTTCAAAGGGGACGTGCTCAAGAATGAAGGGATTGACGCTTATCAGTATACCATTCAGGCCATTGCCTTTTAACTGCGCGAGTTTGTTCCTGGTCACTTCGTCGCTCGTGCACCAGTGACAGTTGGTCTCCACGAAAGTTGAAGGGATTTGCAGTCCACAAGCGATTTTTGTGCATTCTAGCAAGAGACCAAAGTTCAGGAATGGTTCACCGCCTGTGAAGTGAAGCCCATAGTTTACGCCGACTTTGTTTGGGCCGTAGGGGCTGGGCTTAATCTTGCCTGATAGTTGAGTTAGAATCTTTTCTGCATCTTCTCTGGAAATCCAGTCAGCATCCCATTTCGGTGACCCGGCATACATACAGTGCTTGCACTCGCTGGTACATTTGTATGAAAGTAGCAGACCTCCAGAGATCGGCTCAGGTATTGACAATGTTTTCACCGGGGTGCCTTTTTGCCGAGGCTTGGTATGTTCCTGAGAGCTGGCTTGCTTCCTTGGGTCTTTGGCCTGTTTCAGTTTCATGTCTAACACTCTACTGAGTCAGGACCCATCTTGTGGAGTGACTAATTTACGTCTCCCTCTACTATTATCATACCGTAATCGCTGCAAATGTCAATAGACACCATGACGCAAAGTACGAAGTACGAGATGCGAAGTACGCAGTGTTGTGAGACAAAAATGTGTAATGCCAACTGTGAAAGCCTGAGTTAAGTTCTCCTGCTGGGCTTCACAGATTGAGAGGTGACTGCCCAGAGTTTTCTATGATTGTGAGTTGACTTTTGTGGTATTTTGGACAAAATTGTGGCAAACAACAAGGATGGTAATGTCCTGCGCGCTATGTGCAGTCGAGGCAACGCAAAGAACTAGCGTACAGAAAAGCAGTGGCACATTAACCATTCTCCTCATAGCTGCCGTACCTCCATCTTGGGTTTTAGGTGGTTATGGCTCGCCTTTAGCCGGGGGTCCTGTCTAAATTGACGATTCCTATCTAGTAGAATATAGCCACTGGTAGGGAGAAATGTCAGGCGACAACTGGCAGAGCATTGTCCGTGCTAGGCAGGCACGACACTTTAACGTGTCAAGGTATGTTTTTCTCGAGCCAGGGGACGGCGATGGCCAACAGAGAGTCGATTTGGGGTGTCACACCCGGGAAAAGGTGCTCTGCACGTTCGAGCATTATTTCCTTGGGCTCAAGGGCAGTTTCTGCGAGCTTTCTCGCAGACTCTATAGGTATCAATTCGTCGTCTTCTGCAATGACAAACAGGCACGGTGTGGGGGATATCTTCTTGACATACTTAAGCGGCTCGAAAGGTGAATAGTAAATCCTCGCTGCATATCTGATGAGCCTCTTGAAGAATCGATTGACTTCAAATTGATTGGCGGCAATCAGGCCGACATCACCTCCACCTTGTATCATGACCACTGCCTTCACCCTGGGGTTGTTGGCTGCCACTGGTGGTGCAAGTATGGCCCCCAAGCTTGTGGCCATGACAGCGATCCTGGTGCTGTCAATATCGTCCCTTGAATAAATGTACTCTATCGTCCGCCTTATGTCGAGAATGGCTTCGTGCGCTGCTCTCCTTCCCTGAAGGAAGATCAGTATCTTGTTGCTCGTGCTGCCTGAGTATCTGTAGTCCATGGTGAGAGCAGCGAACCCAACTTCCCACCACGAGTCATCAATATAATCTATCACCTCTTTTCCCGGGCCTAACCCGTTGAAAAAGACGATAGCAGGGTAGGGAGGATGGGTCTTGGGGAGTTTCAGGTAGCAATTGATGTTTTCGTTGTCCAGGCTGTTTAAGACGACACTGTACAACTCATAAGTCTCGCCGGTTCGTCTGTGTTCCACCTTCGGATAGAACGGAACGGTCCCCTCATATCTGGAATAGTCTACATAGGGAATCTTGATGGTAAGCAGAGTCGTGACGAAGAGCAGGAGCAGAAGTGACCCCACAACAATGATTGACAGTCTTACCTTTCTTATTACTCCAATTTTCATATTGTCCGAACCTATCAGTGTTGCCTGGTAGCTGTATAGATGTGGTACTCGACCTCTTTCCCCATTTCTGTGGTGCTTATCGTATGAACCGAGGCATTTTTGAATACGCGTCTCAGTCTATCCTCGAACAGGTTTGCTCTGCTTGATGACCAGATTCCCAGACAGCCGCCGGACTTCAGCACATTCTTAATCTGATTCAGTCCAGACTCCTCGTACAATACTCTATTTTCTTCCCAGACCAGCCAGTCGGGTCCATTATCCAGGTCAAGGCACATAGAATCATAGGCTATTCTGGTGTTCCTTATGAAGCTCAAGAAATCGCCAACCGCAATACTGACTCTTGGGTCTTCAATGGACCTGCCGTTGTAGGGCCCAAAGTAAGTCTTGCACCAGTCTACTATCGTCTTCTCTTTCTCCACTACCGTCACGGAACAAACCTCTTTGTATTCCAGTACTGCCCCAAGAGTGTATCCTATTCCCAGACCGCCAATGAGAACATGAAGTGGTCGCCTCAAAGTCAGAACGGGATAGACTGCCAGCCTTGCAAGAGCCCTCTCAGAATCACGATTGTATGTGGAAAAGAGGAACGTGCCATTAACCACCACCTCGAAGTGCAAATTGCCCTGTGGACTGGTGAGCTGGCGCAGGGCGATCTCGCCATCCTCAGTCACGCTCCTGTGGAGAGTTATTCGGGTCTCGCTCACTGGAATGAAAGGGATGGTTCTAGCGACCTATTCCCGGTTTGGGCATCTTCTCAGGCTCCTCGCTGATTGACGTCTTTGCGCCGGATTCCCCGTAGCCTGTGATTTCCATGGTCATCCCAGCCTGAACCAGCTTCGCAATACCAAAGAATGGTATTGCTTCATTTGTCCAGAGGTCTGTTTGCCCCTCCTGGTTCTTGATTCTAAGGTGCGTGCATTTGATCTTTCCTGCTGGTGTAGTTATCGTCTCTTTTCCTACGGTAAAGAGGTTTTCTTCTTCGGAGACAACTTCTGCCTCGTTGGATTCTCTGACTCTGGAAGGAGGCGTGCCAGCGCCGTGCGAGGTGCCGACAGGGAGCTCAACAGCAGGTTCATCTCCGCTCTTGATGATAAGTCTCTTGAGATGTCCTGGCTCATCCGGGTCACCGGAGACCAACATTTTCACCATATTTGTCTGCTTGCCTTCGGTCGTTTGAAACTCGTACCAGTAGCAATCGGTCTTTCCACACTTCTCCTTCCCGGTAAGAGAGTATTTGAAAACAACGGTATCTCCCTCTTCGGTGCTTATGGACCAGTACTGTGACCAGGAGCCGACAGATGGCATCTTGAATTCAGTTGGCATGTAAGGCATGCGTGTCGTGGGGATCTGAGCCGACGCTGAAAGGACGATCAGAAAAGGTACAAAGGCAAGTAACGCATGCTTTCTCATACCTACCTCCTTGGGGATTACCAGAGGAGTTCTACACTTGCGCACAAAGACTACGCGAACAGAGTGACCCTGTCAAGGAAGGAAAACAGCCTTCTGGTCTTCTCCACCAGGGGGAACAAAGACCCCGTCGGTGGAGTCAAAGGGCGTGGTGACGCTCTGAACACGTCTGTACAGGCCATCACTGAAGTCCGGACCCCCACCAAGAGAAGGAGGACCCTGGCTTTCGCTTACTGTGGGATTTGGGAAGTAGCAGTATCCGGATGAGGGCTACTTATTTTCCTTGGACATTTTTCTTTTCAGGCTTTCTATCTCCGATACAACCATGTCCTTCCATTCGATGTCAGGATATCTGGATAAGAGATACTGGTAGGCTGACATGGCTAATTCGTGCTGGTTCCTCTCACCAAATACTGTTGCACACTTAAGAACGCCCTTTGATGCTACGGTGCTGTCCGGGAATTTCTTTATCAATTGTTGATACATCTGAAGCGCCTCCTCCACTCTTCCCTTCCTGTATAGAGCGCCAGCAAGACCGTAAAGGTCATCCGGCCCCAAGGGCAGCGGAATATTGCGCACTTTCATCTCATAGTATGTGTTCAAAGCGGCTTCTTGTTCGCCTTTCTTGAGCGACAATTGAATTACCTTGGTGAATGCGTCCGCTGCCTTGTCCGGGTTGTTGATAGTAGTGTGGATGTTTGCCATTTCTCTATAGGCGTCTACATTTTCTGGTTGTTGAGAAGTTAATTGCTCCAGGAGCTCCACGGCCTTCTCAAAATTCCCCTTTTCTCTTTCTTTGAAGGCCCGGTCCATCAGAGGAGAAACCTTGACCGCTTCAATTCCCTCTTCCAGTTTTGGGGTTATGTACTTCTCCTCAATCCCTTTTGCTTTAAATGCCACTGCCGTTCCGATACCTGCCACGAATCCACCCACGTGTGCCCAATATGCGGTTCCTGTCGCACGGCCAAAACTGACGACCCCGTAGAACAAATCGAATAAGAGATAGAGCCCCATGGCTACCCACGCTGGAACCAGAACAGTTCCCATAAGGGCAGGGTGTGGGTACAGGAAGTAAAAGAACTTTATTTTCGTCTTGTAGTTTCTAATCATAAATGCGCCCATGACTCCGGCAATTGCGCCGGATGCGCCAATAGTGGGGACTTCAGAGCCGAAGTTTATCAGGCTGTGTAAAAAAGTGGCCACAATGCCCGCTGCAAAGAAAAACAACAGAAAATTCCGTCTCCCCCAGATGTCTTCGATATTGCACCCCAGAAGCCACAGAAACCACATGTTACCAAGGAAATGAACAACTCCACCGTGCACAAGGACTGAGGTGAAGAGAGTATGGACTCTCCAGAATTTAGAAGGGATGAACCCAAGAACGTGGAAGATGGTACTTGTAGATTTTTTTCGGTATTCAGAGTCCACCTCTTCCCAGATTTTGTATTCTCTGCTGTCTTTGTCAATGATCTCACCAGCTCTCATTCTCTCCTCAAACTTGTCGTACGCCTCTTTGCTGGATATTGCACCGAGGCCTTCGTCAAACATGTACTTGCTCTCTATCCCAAACTTCTTCATCCACAGTTCAAGGATCTCTCTCCTTTGAAGGGCCATGACGGTATTGGTGACGATAAGCAGAAGTAGACAGATTATCGTGATTGTGGCGGTCACAATAGGCCATCTCTGGACCGTCTTTTTTTCAGTTGAGAGGGGAAAAAACATGTTTCCTTCGCGACGTTCTTCTGTTGGGCCTCGAGTTCTGTTCTCGGAGCCTAGAGGAGCCTGCTGAGCATGTTTGCCTTTCTACTTCTTATACTGCAACTGATAGAGCCTGTAGTAGATGCCTCTTTTCTTCAGCAATTCCTGATGTGTACCCTCTTCTACAATCTCGCCCTTGTGCAGCACAATTATTCTGTTTACCCTCTGAATTGTAGAGAGCCTATGGGCAATTATAATCGAAGTTCTTCCTTTCATCAAGCGTTGAAGTGCATCCTGTATTAGAACCTCAGTCTCAGTGTCAATGTTTGAAGTTGCTTCATCCAACACAAGTATTGAGGGATCGAAAGCGAGAGCCCTGGCGAAAGAGAGGAGTTGTCTTTGACCGGCTGAGAGTGTGACGCCTCTCTCTTTCACCTCCGCCGAGTAGCCGCCATCGAGCTTCTTGATGAAGCCTGAGGCATTCGCGTACTCGGTTGCTCTTCTGACCTTCTCGTCGCTGATGGAGCTGTTGCCAAGCCGGACATTCCCTTGTATGTCTCCGGCAAAGAGGAAGACGTCCTGCATGACAAGACCAATGTTGGAACGCAAGTCCGATTTTCGCATTTTTCTTATGTCTACACCGTCTATCAATATGGTTCCCTTCTTGACTTCATAGAAGCGCTCCAGCAGATTGATTATGGATGTCTTGCCTGCCCCGGTGGCGCCTACTATGGCCACGCTTTCCCCCGGCCTTACCTCAAAGGTAACATCCCTGAGCACGTATTCTGTGTCATAAGAGAACCAGACGTTTTTGAACTCTACTTTGCCATCAATTTTCCCCAATTCGACAGGTTCACCAGGCTCAAGGATGGTATTTTTGGTATCCATAAGAAGGAAGATGCGCTCAGATGAGGCCATCGCCGCCTGGAGGGTGTTGAACTTCTCGCTCAGGTCTCTTATCGGTCTGAAGAACATCTGGACGTAAGAGAGAAACGCGACGAGAGTTCCCAGGCTTATTGCCTCCATTATCACCTGACCGCCGCCATACCAGATGATGAGCGCCACGGCTGAAGCACTTATTATCTCTATGAGCGGCCTGAATGTGGCAAAGATCACTATCTGCCTCATGTTCGCAAGGAAGTAGTCATGGTTTATCCTGGAGAATCTCTTATAGTTTTCCTTCTCCCTTACAAACATCTGGACTACTCTCATCCCTGAGATATTTTCTTGCAGGGAGACGTTGATCTTGGCTAGCCTGAGTCTCACCGACCTGAAGGCGTCTCTTGCCTTTATTCTGAAGTACATAGTCACATAGACTATTAGTGGTATGAGAGTGAAGGATACGAGGGCAAGCCGTACGTTCAACCTGAGCAGGATTATCACTATGCCAACAAGCATGAAGATGTCTTTGAAGAAGGTGATAAGAACAGAACTGAACATCTCACTCAGGACCTCGACATCATTGCTCACTCTTGTAACGAGTCTGCCCACGGGATTCTTGTCAAAGAAAGAGACAGATAATGTCTGGAGGTGGGAGAAAAGCCTCATTCTGAGATCGAACATGAACTTCTGGCCCGTATATTGAATAAGATAGACCTGGCTGAAGTTGGATAGGAAACTGAGGATTAGTATTCCCAGGAAGAGCATCGCCATGAACCGCACGCCTTTGAGGTCACTGCTTCTTAAGACCCAAAGCTCTTTTCCAGGGATTTTTGACATGTCGTCCAGGGCTATGTACCTGTATCCTTCCGCTGTGTGGAAGAGGTCGGAATGTTCTTCGATGATCGCAAGGATATCGCCCTTTGTCTCGTTTTCGGAAAGCATGTAGTATCTCTTCGGCATCAAATAGTCGTCCCGCTCCAACCGTTTGAGGTCTCGACGGTCATAATCCTTGAAAGATGTGGATTGAACCATGTATCTGTTTCCTTCTATTTTTATGAGCGTCCCGGAATAGTCTGTAAGTATCTTCTTTTCAAGTTCTGAATCCCGACCTGCAAGCGTCAACATTCTCGCATAGGGGATGATATACCGGTCTATGGTTACCTTGCTGATGTACGGAAGCGAAAGGTCAAAAGCTGTGGCAAAGAGAAGCAGAAGTACGGCAAATGCTATCAGCCGTTTGTATGGTTTGGTGTAGCCGAGTAGCCTTTTCATCAACCGGGCGTCGTATGGCTTGTGAAGCTCTTCTTCTTCCTGGAAGAATTCAGACAACTACTATCTCCTCGTGGTTGATTGTTCCAGTTCCTCCTCAAGTAGCTGCATGTAGTACATCTCAGAGTAGATGCCTTCATTTTTCAGAAGCTCATCGTGTGTTCCCTGCTCAACTATCTTTCCTTCATCGAGGACGATTATCTTATGCGCGTCTTTGACCGTTGAGATCCTGTGAGAGATGATGATGGTAGTCCTTCCTTCCCTCTTCTTCTTCAATGAGTGAAGTATGGCATCTTCTGTGTCCGTGTCCACTGATGAGAAGGCATCGTCCAGGATGAGTATCTCAGGATCCAGGAGCAACGCCCTCGCTATAGCAACTCTCTGTCTCTGACCTCCGGATAAGGTGACACCCCGTTCTCCGACCAGAGTATCCAGTCCCTGCGGAAAATCCTCCAGGTCCTTGTTCAACTGCGCGGCTGAGGTGATCTCTTCTATTTCCTCTTCTGGAACATTGGCATTCCCGAAGGTGATGTTCTCTCTCAGTGTATCCGAGAAAAGGAATGTGTCCTGGGGAACGCATCCGACGCTTCTTCTGAGGGCTTTGAGTGGGTACCTTTTCAGACTGTGTCCTCCAATAGTTATCTCTCCTTGCTGGACGTCAAAGAGTCTGGGTATGAGATTTGCCAGGGTGCTCTTTCCGGTTCCTGTTCTACCCACTAGCCCGAGGGTCTCTCCCTGTTTGACCTTCAGCGATACGTTGGTGAGGATTGGACCAGAACCGTTGTAGGAAAAGGTCACATTCTTGAACTCTATGTCTCCTTTTACGGATTCCGTCTCGATCAGGTCTTCGCCGTCTTTTATGTCCGGCTTAGTGTCCAGAATTTTGTTTATCCGGCCCAGGGAGGCTGCGCCTCTCTGTAGCATATTTATCACCCAACCGATAGCCATCATCGGCCAGATTAGAATCCCCAGATAGCTGGTGAAAGCTACGAAGTCTCCCATTGAAATCTCAGTGAGAATTACCTTTCCACCACCAAACAGGAGCACAATCGCAGAGCTCACGTGTGCGAAGAACATTATGGTTGGGAAGAACATCCCCCACACCTTCACCAGGTTCATGTTATCCTGTACATAGAGAGAAGAGATCTCCGAGAACTTGTCTGTCTCGCTTTTTTCCTGTACGTATGACTTTACCACTCGGATACCTGAAAAGTTCTCTCTCGCCCTTTCCATGAGAAGAGCAAAAGTGGCCTGGACTCCCTCAAATCGCTTGTGGAGCATCTTTCCAAAGAAGAGTACGGTCACGATGAGAAAAGGAGCTATGGATAAGGCCATGAGGGTCAGCCTGACATTTATGGCAAACATGAATGCAAGGGCAGCGCTTCCCAGTACTACTGAGTCGGTTGCAGCGACCAAGCCGATTCCAGAAGCCATCCTTACGGCATTCATGTCATTGGTCGCGTGCGCCATAAGGTCGCCCGTCTTGGTGTTGTTGAAGAACTTGAACGAGAGTGTCTGTATGTGCGAGAAGAGTCGGTTTCTGAGTTTCTCCTCGATCTTTCTGGAGTTTCCAATTATGAAGTATCTCCAGAAGAATCTGATGAAGTTCATGCTGACAGAGATGGCCACAATATAAAGGGCGTATCTGAGCAAACCAAATGGATTGACTCTGCCTTCGGTCAAGTCGTCAACGGCCCATTTTATTATCCTGGGGATTATGAGCTGGAGAGCATCCACCAAAAGGAGGCTGAGGAATCCGGCCAGCAAGCGCCATCTGGCTTCGAAGAAGTAGCTTTTTAGTGTGAGAAACGCCTTCATAATTTCTGGCGGGTAATTATAGATGCAAAGAGCATCGGGCACAAGCAAAAACGGAACTTCACCCCTGCGGAGTCCAACCTTTGCAACCACAGATTTCACAAGATTTCTCATTGTCTGGTCTGGCTATAAGGTGTTATTTTCGATTTTCCATTTTCGTGTTTCGTGTCATCGAATCTCGTGTAATCTCGTGGTTCCGTGGTTTTATGGTCTTGACAGTTGAAGGTGAGGCTTGTAGACTAACTCAACGCATGAGGTTCGACAGACTGCACAATGAAGATCAGGAGATCGACGATCTCTTGGGGTGTCTTGTGGATAGAACTAGCTCTCTTCTTGGTGACCGGGTTGGTGCGATATACATAACTGGAAGCCTAGCCTATGGTGATTTCGTCCCGGGCAGAAGTGACATAGATGGCTTCTGCTTCTTTAGGGAAGGTGCTTCCGCAGAGGATTTGACAAAGTATGATGATATGATTTCAAACCTTGGGAAGATCCATCCGACATACGAGGGGAAGATTCTTGATCATCCAATCAGTATGTCCTCTCTTCAGGACAGGAAGAAACTGGAGGAGGATCTGGGATTTGTTAACCTGACTTCATTGATTCAAAGCGGCAAGCTTATATATGGCAGAGAGATTATCATGTCAGTGCAGCCGCCAACAAGATGGGAACTTGATACATACATGGCCCAGGATATCGCTAAGATCTTGAGGAAGAGAGAGGCCGGGATCCCCTGTGATATTGAGGAAGATGAAGAATCTATCAAGGAGTATTCTCAGAATCCTGAACTCGTACTCGACTGGCTCCTGTATCCTGCCAGGGTCCTTTACACAATGAAGACCGGTCGAGTAGGTTCAAAGAAGACTGCTGTCCACCAGTATTGCCTGTCACATGATGATAGGTTCAAGATGTGGCTTGAGCAAGCCCTCGAATACAGAAGCCAGAAGACAGAAGTCATTCCTGAGCATCAAGTCAAGGCCATTATGGAAGTTGCGATTGACTTCTTCTGGCATCTGGTGAATCTTGTTCAGGCCAAAATGGGGTTGGTGAGAAAGGGTGAGGAGCAAGTCTGTACTCCCGCCGATGCTGTAAACAGATTTCGCAGGCTGCTGGATGTAGCCTGATTCAAGCCGCATATGCAGCTTATCCAACTTATTGAGAGTCTTCGCGCAGAAAAGGGGTTCGGCGACAGGATAACCGCCTACAGCGTACTCCCTGTGAAGGAAGGCTCCTACAGGGAGTATCCCTCTTTCCTGAGGGAATCTCTTGTGAGAGTGCTAAAGGGGATGGGGATAAGTAAGCTCTACTCGCATCAAAGGGGGGCTGTGGATCTCATAGATGCAGGGAAGAACGTTGTGGTTGTGACCCCCACCGCTTCAGGGAAAACTCTCTGCTATAATTTGCCGGTATTAGACTCAATTGTTGGTGACGAGAAGTCGAAGGCCATATACCTGTTTCCCACAAAAGCCCTTTCCCAGGATCAAGTTTCAGAGCTCAACGGAATAATCGATGCACTCGATTCTGACATCAAAGCATACACGTACGACGGTGATACTCCAAAGGACGCGCGCAAGTCGATAAGGATGAGGGGCCAGATTGTGGTTACCAACCCCGACATGCTCCACACAGGCATACTTCCGCATCACACCAAATGGAACGAACTTTTCAGTGGGCTGAAATTTGTGGTTGTTGATGAGTTGCACACGTACAAGGGTGTATTTGGCAGCCATTTTGCAAATGTGATAAGAAGGCTCAAGCGGATTTGCAAATTTTACGGCTCAAGCCCTCAGTTCATTTGCTGTTCAGCCACCATAGGCAATCCCAGAGAGCTTGCTCAGGAGCTAATAGAGGAAGATTTTGTGCTTGTTGACAAGAGCGGAGCTCCGCGGGGCGAGAAGATAATGATCTTCTACAATCCTCCAGTCATAAACAGGCAGTTGGGAATAAGAAAGAATCTGCTTCTGGAGACACGCAGGGTAGTTTCAAAGTTTATGGAGGCTGGTGTTGTGACGATAGCCTTCGCAAGGAGTAGGCTTTCTACTGAGGTTTTGGTCACCTATCTGAAAGAGGAAATTGTACGCCGTGGGAAATCAGCAAACCTGATAAGGGGGTATAGAGGAGGATACCTTCCCCGGGAGAGGAGGGAGATTGAGAAATCATTGAGGAATGGGGAATTGCTGGGCGTTGTATCCACAAACGCTCTGGAACTGGGTATCGATATTGGGAGCTTGCAGGCCTGTGTCATGGCAGGATACCCCGGAACAATTTCTTCGACCTGGCAGCAGGCTGGTCGAGCGGGGAGGAAGTCCGAGGCCTCCTGTGCGGTTCTGGTGGCCAGTTCTTCTCCCCTTGATCAGTTCATCATAAACAACCCGGACTACTTCTTCGGCTCCAATCCGGAGAATGGTGTAGTGGGCCCAAACAATCTGCACATCGTCCTGAGTCACATCAAATGCGCCGCCTTTGAGCTTCCTTTCAAAAAAGGGGAGAAGTTTGGCAGCCAGGACACCTCCGAGATTCTCTCATTTCTTGAGGATAAAGGAGTAGTCCACCTGGTCGGCGGTCGCTACCATTGGATGAGCGATTCCTATCCCGCTGAATCGATTTCGCTGAGATTCGCAACCCCCGAAAACTTTGTAGTCTTCAATTCAACGCGTGGCAACGAGGCTATCGGGGAGGTCGATCTGGAAAGCGCGCCCATGCTTTTACACAAAGATGCGATCTACATGCATGAAGGGAAACAGTTCCAGATCGATGAGATGGACTGGGAAGGGAAAAAAGTGTACGCCAGTGAGGTAGACGTTGACTACTACACAGATGCCAAGATTGATACAGACATACAGGTGATGGAAGTCTTCTCGAAACAAACATCTCTCGATGTACAAAAATGCGAGGGAGAGATATCAGTCAAGAAACTGCCCACCATGTACAAAAAGATCAGGCTGCATACGCACGAGAATATCGGTTCCGGCGAAATTCATCTTCCAGAAATGGAGATGCACACGACCTCCTACTGGATTAGTTTCCTGGAATCTTTCACAGAGAAGCTGGAAAACGCAGACCTGAAGGAAGCGCTTTGCCCGCTTGCGAATGTTGTCAGAAATGTTGTCCCTGTGTTTCTATTGTGCGACCCGCGGGATGTGTTCGCTGTACATCAAGAAAAATCTCCATTTACAGGTCACCCTACAGTTTTTATGTATGATGTGCATCCGGGAGGAGTTGGCCTGAGCAGGAAGATCTACGAGATGGATAGAGCGATTTTTGAAGCCTCTGTCAGACTGATAGAGAAGTGCGCATGTTCTGCTGGCTGTCCGTCCTGTGTGGGACCGGTGGATGAGGTAGGGCCCAGGGGCAAGGATGCAGCACTACAGACACTGAGACTGATACTGCATCTCTTTGGTGAGGACGATTCTTGAGATGGGCCTGCAAGATCGCTTGCACGGTCGTCTCTGGTAAAAGACATGGAACTTCGGGATAGGTTAGAGGAAATTCTTGGGGAAGGCAAGAGTGAAGCCCTGATAAAGAGCACGGGTGGCATTCAACATTATGTCCCCGGTCAGAGTCTGTTGACTGAGTACGGCTCCTGTTATTGCGTCAGCACTGAATATCCAGCGGGTTACATGTATGGTCATCATTCCCTCGGTTCTGTCATGGAACTTGACGCCGAGAGCGTTTGCGTTGCCGGCAAGGACAGCCGGTTTTTTTCCTTTGATACAAAAGATTGTATTTTCCTGGATGCTGAGACGACGGGTCTCCATGGCGGTGCGGGAACATGCGCATTCTTGATTGGCGTGGGATTCTATGAGGGGGACACATTTCACGTTCAGCAAATATTCATGCGCGACTATGATGAAGAGACAGCTCTCCTCAGCACGCTATCAAGACTGGTAAAGAACCGCAGATTCATTGTGACGTATAATGGCAAGAGTTTCGATGTACCTTTGATTGAAAGCAGACTTATCATGTCCAGAATGAAAGCAGTATTCAGCAGTGTGGAGCACCTTGACCTTCTACATGCTGCCAGAAGAGTGTGGGGAAGAAGCTTGGAGGACTGCCGCCTGCATACTGTTGAACAGAGGGTGCTTGGGGTTAAGCGGCTCAGAGATATGCCCGGCGAAGAGATCCCGTCCAGGTTCTTCGCATTCGTCTCAAGTGGTGATGCTTCCGGACTGCCTTTGGTCTTTGAACACAACAGGAATGATGTTCTTTTCCTCCCGGTTTTGATGAAGGAAGTCTGTGGTGCCGTAAAGGACGTAACCCACCGAACGCTCTCTCCAATAGATCTCTATTCGATTGGTGTGGTTTACGACAGTCTCAGTAAGCGCAATGAAACCTTGCCATTTTACAGAAAGGCACTGAAGAGCCTTAGAGGGAGTGCCAGGGCTGCTGTTGCATACCGCCTGGGGATGACCTACAAGAGGCTCGGCAGATGGGACGAAGCCGTGTCTGCGTGGAAGAGACTCTTGGAAAGCGATACTTATGGAGCCTACGAAGAGCTTGCGAAGTACTACGAACATGTAAGTAGAGAACTAGATGAGGCTGAGGCGGTTGTCGTCAAGGCCCTGAATATCTTCCGCGGGACCATCTACGAGGGGAAGTTGGAGCACAGACGGAGAAGAATCGTTCGGAAGTTGCGGCCAGGGGTGCATCTTGGTAGTTGAGCAGATAGTGGTGGGTCCCGTGGCAACTAACTGCTACGTGGTGGCTGACGGAGAAGAAGGTGTCGGAGCGATCATTGATCCAGGAGGAGAACCAACAAAGATAATGGATGTGGTGAACAGGCTGAGTGTTCAAATCGCCTATATCATAAACACCCACGGACACATCGACCACATTGGGGCAAACGGCAGTATAAAAGAGTTGACAGGTGCTCCCATAATGATTCACGGGGCGGACGCCGGAATGCTTACCTCGGCAGTCCACAACTTATCCACACTCATGGGGTGTGAGATTACCTCGCCCGATGCAGACAGGATTCTTGGCGAGGGAGACACCATAATGTTAGGGGATGTAAAACTGGAGGTTGCACACACTCCCGGCCACTCTCCCGGTTCTATCTGTCTTTTGGGTGACGAGCTCGTATTTTCCGGCGACACGATGTTCTTTGACTCTATTGGAAGAACAGACTTCCCCGGTAGTTCTTATGAGGACATTATGAACTCGATAAGGGAAGTTCTCATCCCTCTAAACGATGATGTCACAGTATATCCGGGCCATGGACCGTGGGGGAGAATGGGGGAAATAAGAGCGGTGAACCCCTTCCTCTGTTTATGATATGAAGATTAGCTTTCTAGGCGCAGCAAAGAGCGTTACAGGGTCATGCCACAGGGTGGAGTGTAATGGCAAGACGGTTCTATTGGACTGTGGTCTTCACCAGGGGCACAGAGACGAAGCTGACAGGCTCAATAGGTCTTTTTCTTTTGAGCCGAGCCGGGTCGACTTTGTACTGGTCTCACATGCTCACATTGACCATAGCGGGAATCTGCCTACACTGGCCAAAAAGGGTTTCAGGGGAAGGATAATAGCGACGCGCGCGACAATTGATCTTCTGAATGTGATGCTGAAAGATTCGGCCCACATACAGAAAAGAGACATTCAATATGTGAACAAAAAGAGGAAGAAGAAGGGCCTCCCTCCCAAAGATATCCTTTACACCCTGGATGATGTGGAGCAGGCTCTTGGAATGATGGAAGGAGTAGACTATGGCACCCGGGTCTCGCTTGGCGAGGGAGTCAGTGCAGAGTTTTTCGATGCGGGACACATACTTGGTTCAGCTCTCATAAGAATTGAAGACGGGGAAACGACTCTGACCTTCACAGGAGATCTGGGAAGAAAGAACATGGCAATCCTGAGAGATCCTTACCAGGTCCAAGAAACTGACTCTCTGATTACTGAATCTACATACGGCAACAGGCTACACGACAGGGCGGTGGAGACCGAGGAGAAGCTGGCCGAGATTATCAGAGAGAGCGTGCGTAGGAAGGGGAAGATGATAATCCCTGCATTCTCGGTAGGCAGGACCCAGGCCCTCGTCTACAGCCTGCATTCGCTCTCCCTTGAAGAGAAGATACCGAAGCTCCCCATGTTTGTGGACAGTCCGCTTTCTATGAATGTTACGGAGATTTTCAAGAGACATCCGGAATGCTATGATGAAGAAATTAGAGAAATGTTGCATAGCGAGGGAGATCCTTTCGGATTCGGGAACCTCAAGTATGTGAGCGATGTGGAAGAGTCGAGGGCCTTGAATCGCGTGGACTATCCCTGTGTCATAATCTCAGCCTCTGGAATGTGTGAAGCTGGTCGTATTCTGCACCACCTGAAGAATTCGATTACTGATAAGAGAAATACTGTTTTGATCGTGGGATATCAGGCCCAGGGAACGTTGGGCAGAAGGCTGGTGGAGAAAGAGAAAATCGTAAGGATATTTGGAGAGAAATACAAAAGGAGATGCAGGATTGAGGTCCTCAACGGTTATAGCGCTCATGCAGACAAAAGGGAACTGGGCGAATATATCGGGAAGATGAATATTACGAAGAATATCTTCTGCGTTCACGGTGAGGAGAACGCCACAAAGGAATTCGCGGAGAGTCTACGCAAGAGTAACAACTGTGGTGTTCACGTTCCCAATCTTGGAGACAGCTTTGAACTCCATTGAGACTGCAGACCAACTGGGTAGTACGGTAGTAACCTTCGTAGACTACCTGCGATCCGAGCAAGGGCTGTCGGAGAATACAGTTATTTCTTATAAATATGATCTTTCGAAGTATGTGAAACATCTTTTTCATAAAGGAGTGAAGAAGGTCACTCTGGCCACAACTGAAGATATAGAGGACTTCTTGTTAACCATGAAGGATGAAGACGCCGCGCCTACCACCGTGGCTAGAGCAGTGTCATCTCTGAAGTCCTTTTACAGATACCTGGTCACTGAAGGAAAGGCTACTGTCGACCCTACCTTGAACATTGACGCTCCCAGATTTCTGAGGCGTTTGCCAGACGTGCTGTCCCCCGAAGAAGTTTTTGAGATTCTCGAAGCACCCGACACCTCAAAGCCTCTCGGTCTGAGAGACAGAGCGATTCTGGAGTTAATGTACGCGACTGGTGCGAGGGTGTCTGAGATATTGGGTCTCAGGATTGGTGATTTGGTTTGGGAAAGTTCGATGGTAAGGGTTTTCGGGAAGGGATCCAAGGAGAGATTGGTGCCTGTTGGTGCGGTTGCCAAGGAGTTTGTCGACAAATATCTCAAGAGTGTCAGGCCCACTCTTCGAGCCGCGGCTCAATCTGATTACCTTTTTTTGAGTACCCACTCTGGAAAAATGTCGAGGAACACACTGTGGAAAATGGTCAAGAGATGTGCTCTGCGGGCTGGAGCAAAGAAGCACGTTACCCCCCACACATTCAGACACTCTTTTGCGACTCACCTGCTGGAGGGAGGTGCAGATCTTGTGGTTGTTCAGGAGCTTCTGGGGCACGCAGACATCTCCACTACCCAGATCTACACCCATGTTGACAGAGAGTATCTTAGAGAAGTGCACAGGACCTGCCATCCTCGAGGCTAAATGCTACGCGAGGTCGAAGGATCTGCTTTTCAACGTCTTACCCTGGGTCAATTTCTGTTTTCGAAGGTGCAGGGGAGGGGATGCTGGGGTTTTCGATCTTCGATTTTCGATTTTCGAAGGTGTATGGGAGGGTTGGCGGGAATTTCGTGTGTATAGGTATAGCGTATAGCGAGATTGACAGTACGCATTGGTTGTAGTATGCTTTAATTCAGCAGGAGGATGGTTTTTTGGAAGACATAGAGGAAAAGATAGCTCAGTTCCTGAAGGTTGGAGAGTACGTGCGCAGCGACGAATTGGTCGCCGAGGCGGGATGCTCGCTGGACGAACTGGAGAATTTCCTATCTTCACTGAAAAAGAGAGGTTATGAGATCGAAGAGAATCCTGCGCTTGGGATAAGGCTCCTGGAGGAACCGGACACCCTTTCAGAGGTTGAAATTGCCAGAAGGCTCAAGACCAGTGTTATAGGAAGAAAGGCTTATTGCTATTCGAGCGTTGGATCCACGAATGAGCTGGCGATCAGGCTGGGTCAGCAAGGGGCAGAAGAAGGTGCGGTGATCATAGCAAATGAGCAGACAAAGGGAAAAGGGAGGTTCGGAAGGAGTTGGGTTTCGCCAAGAAGAGAAGGAATATGGATGAGTCTTATTTTGAGACCCGAACCACATCTGGAACCGGCCACTGCTCTTTCTTTAGTTGCAGCCTACTCTGTTGCGATTGCACTGCGGGAAGTTGCTGGCGTGCGCGCAATGATAAAATGGCCAAACGATGTTCGTGTCGGTGAGAAGAAGATATGCGGAATCCTTGCTGAACTTAGCAAAGACGCAAGGGGAAACCAGTTCATCGTACTTGGTTTTGGAGTGAATGTAAACCAGTCAAGCTTTTCGGGGGACCTGGAGCAAGTTGCCACTTCCGTAAAGATCGAAACCGGTGAGAAGATACCAAGGTTGCCTCTAATCAGAAAGCTACTCGAAAACCTGGAGGAGTTCTATTTTCAGTGCAAGAAGGACGGGTTTTCTGGGATTCTCAAGGGTGTGAGGGAGATTTCTACACTAATGGGGAAGCGGGTTGAAGTGAGTCTTGGTGGAGAGACCATATCGGGTTACGTCCAGGACATAGACGATATGGGCAGGCTCATAATAAGAACAGATGATGGAAATATAAGGGAGATATTCGCCGGAGAGGCTAATACAGTGAGGTGAACAAGTGTTGCTTGCGATAGAGGTCGGTAATACGAACACACTTGTGGGTTTGTTTGATTCCAGTAAGGTTGTTCGCACCTGGAGATTATCCACGCAGCGTCCCATGACTGGTGATGAGAGTATGCTTTTGATTAGCCAACTTCTTAGTTCAGCTGAGGTGCCTGCCCGAAGCGTGAATGGGGTGATACTGTCATGTGTGGTGCCAGAACTTACTGATACGTTTGTTCGCGGCGCAAGAGAGATAACTCACGCGGAACCCGTAGTCGTTGGTTCTCATCTGAAGATGGATGTGGAGCTTTGCTATTCCGTCCCGGAAGAGATGGGCGCTGATAGAATTGCAGATGTGGTTGGCGCGTGGGATAGGTATCACGGTCCGTTGATCGTGATCGATTTCGGAACAGCTACCACTTTTGATGTTGTCAGCAGGGATGGCAGGTGTGTGGGAGGAGCCATTTGTCCTGGTATTCTGAGCGGTGCTCTCGACCTGGCCAGAAGAGGAGCCAAACTCCCTCAGGTGGAGATAAAGGTACCGCAGAGAGCTCTGGGCAGAAACACTTTGGAGAGCATGCAATCGGGTATCATCTATGGTGCGGTGGGACAGGTGAAGGAGCTGATCTCCAGGCTCACAGAAGAGCTGGGGGAAAAGCCAAAGGTTGTTGCCACTGGTGGGTTCGTAGATGTTATTGCCCCCGAACTGGGCGATGTGGAGATAGACAGAAACTTGACACTTAAGGGCCTTAGAATCCTCTACGAAAAGAACAAGAAGGACTGATGTCTACCGTTCTCAGGACGAAAAGTGTCGAAGAGACAAAAGAATTTGGGAGATGGTTCGGCGCCTGGGTGGAAGTCGGCGATGTACTGGCTCTGTATGGAGAACTCGGGACAGGAAAGACAGTACTGGTAAAGGGGTTGTCGGAGACACTTGGTGTAAAAGAGAATGTTGAAAGCCCCACCTTCACGATAGTCGGCGAGTACGAGGGCAGGATTCCGCTTTACCATATGGACCTTTTCAGAATGTCAAGCTTGGAGGAGATTCTGAGGATCGGGTATGAGGAGTACGTGTATGGTGACGGAGTTTGTGTCATCGAGTGGGCTGACAAGATCCAGCGGTTGTTGCCGGAAAAGAGACTGGACATCAAACTCTTCCATGTGGCTGAAGACGAAAGAAAGATAGAAGTAATTCCTCGCAGTGTGGTGCTGCCACCTCTGCCGGTACACCTTCTTCAAGAGATCCAAGGCTAGCAGTCGAGGGCAAAGGTGCATCCTATGAACCGGTTGATCCTTGGCATCGAAACCTCCTCGGATTTTGGTGGGGTCGCACTAGCAGACGAGGGGGGTGTAGTTGCGGAGGAACTCACCAGGAGAAGGCTCAACCATTCCGAAGAGCTCGTCAAGCTTATAAGCTCTGCGTTGAAGGGCCTCCGGTCCGGGCTCGACGACCTGCAAGGTGTGGCGGTTTCTATAGGGCCGGGTTCGTTTACAGGACTGAGGGTAGGTCTTGCCGCGGCGAAAGGATTGTGCCTTTCAAAGGGGCTCCCGCTTTTGGGCATTCCCTCTCTGGATGCCCTGGCAAGCATGTGCCCTGAGAGCTCTCTGCCCGTGCACGCCATTATTGATGCAAAACGGGGAGAGGTCTACTGGTCGAGCTACAGGTACGAGTCCGGAATGCAGACGCGAACTGGAGAATACATTGCAGTTACTCCCCAGGGCCTTGTTGAACGAATATCAGAAGAAACAATGTTGATCGGGTCGGGAGTAGATGTGTATAGGGATTTTATCGTCGAGAATAGGAAAGGATTGGCAAAATTTGTGACGCCGAATCCTCAATCTCCGTTGCCATCAGTTATCGCTGTCCTGGGCTTACAGAGGCTCAAAGCTAACCAGATAGAGGAGATTGAATCTCTTGAACCAATATATATCAGGCCGTCGGATGCAGAGATCAAGGAGAAAAATGGGTGAGGATACAGCGGATAAACTTTCGGATGTGACAATAGAGGCTATGAGTGTCCGCGACGTTGATGAGATTGTTGCCATCGAGAAAACTAGTTTTCCTAGCCCGTGGCCGGCAGATACCTTCATAGAAGATATCAAAAGTAGCCGTTCAGTCTGCTATGTAGCTAGAACAAAAGGCAGACTGGTAGGATACGCTGTTTGCTGGCTGGTTCCCGGTGAACTACACATCGGGAACCTTGCAATAGATGTGCCGCTTCGAAGACAGGGAATCGGTTCAAGGTTGTTGTCCAAACTTCTAGGGTTGGCCAGGGAAAAAGGGGTTGAGAGGGTCACGCTTGAGGTCAGGGTATCTAATACGGTGGCAATATCACTCTATCATAAGTTTGGATTCAAGGATGTTGCAATAATACGCAACTACTACGGGAGTGAGGATGAAGATGCCCTGGTTATGTTACTCCGTACAGGATAGTTTTTTGTTTTGACAGGGGACAGGAGGTGTGCTAGCCTTGTTGTTGTCAGCAGGAGAACGATCTTGGTTCATATACCGTGGTTCAAAAGACCGAGAGAGGAACGTAAACCGCAGAAAAGACGAGAGATCCCTGACGGTCTCTGGATGAAGTGCGACGGCTGCGGTGAGATACTCTATACGAAGGAACTGGAGAGAAACCTCTGGGTCTGTGGAAAATGTGATTATCACTTTCGCATAGGCAGCAGGCAGTATGCTCGAATACTTCTGGACAAGGGCGTGCTGGCAGAGATGAATGGGAACCTGGGAAGTGTCGACGTTCTCAACTTTCCTGAGTATAGGCGCAAATTGAGGGTCTCAGCAGAGAGGTCTGGGACACCTGAAGCCATAACTTGTGGAGAAGGCACGATAGATGGAAAGCGTGTTGTTATGGCCATCATGGATTTCAAGTTCATGGGTGGAAGCATGGGCTCGGTGGTGGGCGAGAAAGTGGCGAGGTCTACAAGAGAGGCAAAGAAGAAAAGGATTCCTCTTATCATAGTGTGTGCCTCCGGCGGGGCACGGATGCAAGAGGGGATAATATCTCTCATGCAAATGGCGAAGACCTCGGCATCTCTGGCGGAGCTTTCCAGAGAGGGAATAGCCTATATCAGCGTGCTCACAAATCCTACCACCGCAGGTGTGATGGCCTCTTATGCGTCACTGGGGGACGTTATTGTTGCGGAGCCCGGAGCATTAATAGGTTTTACCGGGCCGAGGGTGATAATGCAGACGATTGGAGAAGAACTGCCGGAAGGTTTCCAGCGCTCGGAGTTCCTACTCAAGCACGGGATGATAGACATGATTGTCCACAGAGGAGAATTGAGGCAATTACTGTCCAGACTACTCGACTTCCTTGGAGAACAATAAAGTACACAATCCCGCCTTTTCGTTCTGTACGCCGGCAGGTGTCTTTCCTTAGAGTCCTGGGAGACTAACAAGCACTAGTGATGTTGTTGAGCAATCGATGGAAAAGTCTCATCAGTTTCGTCGTACTCATTCCAATAGTTCCTCTGCTGGCCATAGCCTCCACACTCAGTTCACCCCATTTTGTTCTTGAGTTTGAACAGGCGGATGCATCCCTTGCCTCAAGAATACTCGACTACTCTGAAAGATCCTTTGAACAGGTGAGTGGTCAGTTAGGGCACGCCCCAACAAAAAAGATAAGGATGGTTCTGTGTTCCTCTGCTGAAACATTCAACGGAATGACTAAGGGTAAGTTTCCGGAATGGAGTGCGGCCTTCGCTATTCCTTCTGAGAATTTGATAATTCTAAAATCGCCCAGACTATTGAAGAGGAATGTCAACTTCACTGAGGTAATCACTCACGAAGTCACACACATCATTCTCCATAGCTTTGTGGGAAAAGCTAGGATTCCACGTTGGCTGGATGAAGGATTCGCAATGTATCAATCAAGAGAGTGGAGGATCGGGAATAGTTGGATTGTCGGAAGAGCAGCCCTTTCAAATTCTCTCCATGACTTGGGTGACCTTGAAGTCGCATTTCCAAGATCGGAAGACGAAGCTAACCTTGCATACACAGAGTCGTTTTTGGCAGTAGCGTATATCATCCAACAGTTTGGGAAACAAGCACTTATCAAGCTACTCCAGGAAGTGGAATCTAGCGGAGACATGGAACAGGCGATGAGAAAAACGATGGGAATTGGATACGAGAGATTCAAAAGAGACTGGATGGAGTACACGAAAAGTAGATTCAGCATCACATCTTTTATCTTCAGTCCCGGCATAGTCTGGTCGACAATAATTGTACTGTTTGTCATTGTTTTCATAACCAAGCATCAACGGAATAGAAGAAGGTTGTTGACCATGGACAGAAACGACTTTTCATTCTACGAAGACGATGATGTATGGTCGAGTACAGATGAACATTGGGAGTGAAGGTGTAGAAAAAAAATGAAAAACGTACGTAAAACATGTCATTTCTTGTTGACATCATGTAGTGTCTAGTTTATAATTGTGTTGATTTGAATGTTGCATATCGAGATGAAAGGAGGTGAGAAGGAATATGGTAACTAGAAGAAAGAGGAAGACGACAAGAAAGGCTGCCAAGAGAAAGACTACGAAGAAGAAGGTTACAGGATTAAAGTGTGCAGCTAGAACTGCGGCCGGGAGAAAGTGCAAGAAAACTGCTGCGAAGGGTTCGAGGTACTGCACAGTGCATAAGAAGAAACGGTAGCCGACATGAATTAGATGAGATGCAGTATGCCCGTCACTTTGTGACGGGCATACTGCTTTTCGGAATGGGTTCGGGATTGATACGTCGCGTGCAAACTTCCGTTTCCTCAAGGATGGTGCACCCACACCAGTCTCCCTCCCTTGAGGGACGGCCTGTCCCGAGTGAAGTCGAGGGGAGAGAATTCGAAGGGAGTAAGAGGGAGGGTGAGTCAGCTATGTTTGTGGGAGACGAGCCGGTACTCTAGACTATGTGTAACAAGATTTCCTTTTCGCTCATAAGCCTGGGATGCCCTAAGGCCCTTGTGGATTCAGAAGTACTCCTGGGGAAAATGGTGAAGAATGGATTTCTCCTGTGCGAGGTGCCCAGCGAGTCTGACATTGCAATAGTCAACACTTGTTGTTTTGTTGAAGAAGCAACAAGAGAATCTCATGCAGCGATTGAGGATGTCCTTGCTCTAAAGTTGTCGGGTGCAGTCAAGGGCGTAGTCGTTTTTGGGTGCATGTCACAACGGTACAAGGAAGGCCTCCTCGTGAAGTACCCCGGATTGGATGCCGTTGTCGGTCTAACCGAAAGGGATGAACTACCGCAGATCTGCATGTCCATCCTCTCGGGCCAACTGTCTCCAAGGGTCATAGTCTCGAGGTGTTTTGACAAGGTGCTGGATGGCCGCTCCAGATTGAGAATGACTCCCAAGCATTATACTTATCTGAAAATCTCAGAAGGCTGTAGCAACAAGTGTGCGTATTGCATAATACCTTCGATCAGAGGACCTATGAGATCAAGGTCCATGGAGGAGCTACTGATTGAAGCAAGAGAATTGTCCTCAGACGGAACGGTTGAACTAAACCTGATTGCGCAGGATACTGCCGCATACGGACAAGATGTTCACGGTGCATCAAGGCTTCCTCAGCTCATACACAAACTCTCCGGGATTGAATCAATAAGATGGATAAGGATACTGTATGCTCACCCCGCACACATTTCAGAGGAACTTATCAACACCATGGCAACAAATGAAAAAGTTGTCAAATACATTGATGTTCCCATACAGCATGCGTGTGACACCATTCTCGACAGGATGAAGAGATTGATAGACAGGAATGGTCTGTCCAGTCTCGTGTCTCTTATGAAAGAAAAGATAGAAGGTCTTGTGCTAAGAACAACAATCATGGTTGGATTTCCCGGTGAGACGGAAGAGAATTTCAAAGAGGTTTTGGATTTCACAAGAAAGATACAGTTTGATCGACTTGGTGTTTTCCGCTACTCAAAAGAAGAGGGAACAGAGGCTTTCGATCTTCCAGATCAGGTGGGCGAGGATCTGAAGATGAAGAGATTTGAGTTGCTAATGAAGACTCAGCAAGAAATAGCATTCAAGAAGAACAAGGAGCTCGTGGGAAAGATTGTAAAAGCAATTGTAGATGAAAAATGCAAAAAGGGGGGATTTGCGTGGGTGGGAAGAACATATGGCGATGCGCCTGAGATTGATAATCGGGTATACTTTGATGACAAATCGCTTACCCCAGGGACAATTCTGGATGCGAAAATAATTACTGCAGACGGTTATGACCTTATTGCCGAACCCACTCACGAAGGACTAAAACGAAAATAGAAAATCGAAATCCTGTCACAAGGAGGAGAACCGATGAAAGTTATTCATTTCCAGGATGCGGAAAGTTATGAACCTGAGAAGGATTGGAAACGCGTGAGTCTTTGTGCCGAGGACGACATTTCGATAGAGCACATTGTCAAGCCGCCCGGTCACGCGTCCCCTCGACACGAACATCCGAGCGCACAGGTTCTAATTGTGTTGCATGGTAAGCTTGTCATCGATACGGATGGTGACGGGGAGCAAGAACTCGGCGAGGGTGATGCCGCCTACATCCCCGGGAACGAGCCACACGTCGTAAGGAATCCCCTTAACCATGCATCGACCGGTCTTGATATATTCGTTCCCGGCCGATCATTTGACTTCTGGTTGAAACGAAAACAGGTCTAAGGGCCAGCAACGCAGTGCTTGCCCGCCCGAGCCGTCCCACGGTCCCCCGCTCCACGGGGTCCCCATGCTTATTCAATCTCCTCTCCCTTGAGGGACGCCTTACCTTTACCTTCCCCTCCCTTCAGGGAGGGTGAGTGAACGAAGAACGAATGACAAACTCCTCTCTTCCTCACCCTGACGAGCACACTCCGCTTGTCATTGCGAGAAGCCCGACAGGGCGACGAAGCAATCCAGATGGAGAGAGGACTAAGGAGGGTCATTGCTAGCCCAGCCCCAGGCTGGGCGTAGCAATCTAGATGAGCGGAGGTTGAATGACGTTCTCACAAGTTCGCAAGGCCGTACTTTTCTCTTGACCTAAGCCACACAATTGCATAGAATTCTGTTGGGGAGTGGCAATTCCGTCGTCTTTGAGGACAAAATGCGATGCCCCACGAAGCTAGGTAGAGTGTAACCAGACGAAGCCACCGAAGGCGGAGGCTGGCGAAGTGGGGCAGTCAAGCAAAGCCTGACGGAGCCAAAAGAGGTGAAGTCAGGGGAGACGTAGTCGGGTCAGAAAGTCGAAAGTCCTTCGAGTATTCGAAGGGTCATGCACCGTTCCTAAGGAATAGGAGGCAAAAATGAAATCTTTGGTACTATTAATGATCGTAGTTCTCATCATTAGCGGCTGTTCTTCGGCGACAAGGCCACCTGGACAAGTCGTTGCATCGAAGAATAATTTTGAAAATGGGGTAAAACAGTATGAGCGAGGGCACATCAAACAAGCAATTCACCAATTCGAGAAGGCCATCGAAAAAAACCCCGCTAACTTCAAAGCATATTTCTACTTAGGTCTCTGCCATAAACAGAAAGGCACACCGAAGGCAGCCCTTAAGAATTTTCAAAAGGCCATTGACCTTAATCGCAATGATCAATCCTGGGTCACAAAGGTGAAGGCAGAGATGGAGGCGCCTGGTCGGAAAAAAGGAAAGAAAAAGTAGTTCGCTTTACCTATAACGAATGTTCGGTGCCAGGCTTTACATTTTTACATTTCGGCCGGTGCCCGTCGCTAGCCCCAGCTTTCACAAGGTTTTCCGGGGAGTGCACTAGTGAGCTTGGGACCAGTTTAGCCAATTCTGTTTACATTTTGCCGCAGTAGTCGATAGCGCCTTTATCCCCATACTTGTCCAAAACACAGCAACCTGGTGCTTGTCCCCACGCCCTAGAATGAATTGGGGACGGTGCCCCTCGACGGTGCTCGGGATTTTCTACGTGATATTCTGACAAAATGGCTTCGACTTCCCTGGCAGGGAATTCAAGTTGACACGTTGAGTTGGGGTTTGTATCATCGTGCCGGGTTGCGGCTGGTCATTAATCAACGGGCGAGGAAAATCACATGGGAAAGATTAATTGCAGAATAGGTGAGATAAATGTTGTATGCACCGATGCTGAGAAATCTCTCAGATTTTATCGAGACATTCTTGGATTTGAAGTTCTTGGGGAAGACGGAGGTTGTTGGCATCTTGCCTGTGGAGAGACGAAATTCCTACTTCTACCATTTGCGGGCAGTCCTCGCAAACCGCCGAAGTACTGCGCAGAGGCATCCTTTTCGGTTGATTTGCTAGTGTCAGATTTACAGGCAACTAAGAAGTTCTTCGAATCAGAAGGAGTAGATTTTGTTAAAGAAGTTTCCCCAAATGAAGAGAGATTCTTCATACGAGATCCTGATGGATTGGTGCTTGAAATAATCCAATCATAACCACCGTATGGGTGAAAACGCATCATTTGAGGTTTGACCCCAAATATGATCCAAATAAGTTTATGATTTGTTTTCAATCCATTTTACCATTACATCAAGCGCAAGACCTATGTTTCCTATCTGACAATGATTTTGGGCTTGTTCTTCCTTTGTGAAAACCCTGGCGGTCACAGATTTGGCATTGGTTAATGCTTTCACCTGCATGTCATGCATCTTAAAAGGAATAAAATGATCATCTCTTCCAGTAAGAATCAGAACATCTTGTTTTACCAGATCTGAATGAAGATTTCTCTCATTAAGCTGTAACCAGACTTCGAATGCGTCCGCAGGTGTCTCTTTCTTTGTGATATACATTAGATTACTGGTCATCCATGCTTCCATTCCTTTTCCCTTTTTGATTGTCTTCATTGCCATGTTATTTGTAAGATTCCTGAGATATTTGAAGAACCACAAATGCATCTTTCGAAATACAACATTCATACTTTGCATATAATCAAATGCAATGCTTGAAGCAATCACTCTATTTATTCGTTGTTCAAATGCTGCGGCTCTGAAGCAAAACCATCCACCCATTGATACTCCAAGCCAGGTGACATTATTCTGCTTGAAATAATCCAAAACCGCTTTGGCAGGTTTCTCCCATTCATAATCTAACGCAAGTTCGTATTTTTTGCGGGCAGCGCCCTGCCCAGGACCTTCAAAAGCAATCACCTCATAACCATGGTCTGAAAAATATCTCATCCAGGAGTAGAACTCCTCGATGAAGGAATCAAATCCCCCATGCATGATTATGGTACTTTTCTTCCTTCCACTCGCGGGAGGCATTTTCATTGCCGGTAGAAATGCATTGTCATAGGGCACTTTGAATCTTTCAATTTCATCTTTTTGAAAAACCCTGTAAAAAAGGTCTGTGAACTTATCATACAGCAATTCCTTGTCTGGATCTCCTGGAGTCACATAGAACTCAGCTGCCCGGTAATAAAAGGCGGCGTTCATAAGCCTCTCTTCAGAAACGGCTTTTTCCGCCAGTCTCAGCATTTCCGTTTTCCATTCCCCAAACGAATTTATCTTCTGACCCGCTTCTTTCATATCCTCAAACCTGGCGTATCCAAGGGAGTACCAACGATTTAGCTGGAAATTGTAGAGTTGGTCTTTATGGAACTGATGGTATCCGACCGGGAATGTGAACTTGTGTTTAGCCATATTCACTACTTCAGTTTATTAGGTATGCAATGATGGAATTGAGAATTCATTCAGCACCGTGTGAAGGCCATTTTGTCAAATGTCAAGCACCGTCCCCAGGCTGAGTGGGTAAGTATCTGAAACACAGCTACATGGAAACACACACTAATATGCTAAGAGGGCGAAATGTCAAATGTCAAGCACCGTCCCCAATCCCCACTCTGGAAAAGGGAACGGAGAGGCTGGGACCGCCTACGCTTCCCACCGGCGAATCCGCAACCTCCAGCTTCGTCGGTCAAGATTCGACCCCTTTTCAGAGAAGCCTTTTCTTCATAAAAGCCCTCCCCGAAGAGCTCTTCAAGTATTTCTCGAAATCGGTTGCCTTCCTCTTCTCGCTGAATACCACATAAGTTAACAGTTCCCAGGGAACGTATCTCTTGGTATGCATCTGAGAGCCCGAATTGTGTTCTGCAATCCTCCGATCGACATCGGTTGTCAAGCCCATATATGTTCTGTCGGGATCACCAATAGCCCTTAATATGTACACGTAATACTTGTCAGACACTTGAAATACTCGATCGCAGCAGCGATGCACACAATCCAGCCGGACAGGCCGCACAGACGGTGAGCAAGGCACCATAGAACTGGCGGAAGACGGGCTTGTCCGTCGTAGCCTTGCCAATTGACTGAAAACGTCTCACCAAGTTTAGGCGAAGACGGACGGAGAGGCTGGGATTCGAACCCAGGGTGAGGTATTATCCCCACAACCGCTTAGCAGGCGGCTGCCTTCGTCCAGCTCGGCCACCTCTCCGTGCTCTGAACTTCTATTTTTCGATAATACCCTAACCCGCCCAAAAAATCAAACCCATTACATGGGCGCACTCCATCTGAGTCGACCTATTGGTCTTCAATTTCGTAATTTCTCAATTTCCTAATTTCGTGTCTTGAGGATTAGGAGCGGAGGGCGAGGGATTCGAACCCCCAAGTCCCGAGGGACGGTGGATTTCAAATCCACTGCCTTACCAGTTAGGTCTAGCCCTCCGTGTACGGAATGATGATACTGTCGGCCAATTGGCGTGTCAACTCGAATCAGAGGACATGATTAGTACTCAACACCATGCTTTGCCAGCGTGCAGTAGAGAAATGTCAGAAAGTTGAAAATCCTTCGAGTATTCGGAGGGTCACGCACCGTCCCCAGTATACTCTCAGGCAGCAGGGCCGCGGTACTCAGGCTCGCTCGTCAGAAACGGGACGCTATTGTGTGCCGGCAATCGGTTTGGTGCTATTCCAAATCGCGCGTACTTCTCTCCACGCCCCGTCGGACTGGCGTTGCCAAATGCCAATGAAATTGACTTGGTCGCTAATCCCCTCGCCCCCGCCTTCTGGGACAATCACCCATTCGTATGAGCTACTTTCAAATGCCCAGTCACCAGAGACTATAACCTCTCTTTCCACTGTCTTAAGCTCTGTCATAGTGAAGTGATCGAAAAAGCCTTGCAGGAAACTGCGAATTTCTTCCTTTCCGGTTTTCCTTTCTACATTCGGCGGCATGAGAATCATATCATCCGCAGAATTGGCAATTATGACATCAACATCTTCGGATAACCAGGCTGCGTCTACCTCCTTTCTAGCCTGATCTAAGGCTTCTTTGCTCGTTGAATTTTCCCTTTGGCAGCCATAAGTAAAGAAAAGCAGGATTAGAGTGACAATCCAAGTGGTTCTTGTGATCAACCGAATTGATTCTTTCATTTTCTCCTCCTTACTGGTTAGACCAGCGTTAAGATTTCGAGTAACCCCAAATGTATCATTGGGGAGTTAATTTGCATAAAATGTCTGTGGACATCACCTCCTTCAACATTGAGTCATTGAAATTGCGAGCCGCCTAACATAAGTTTATCTGTACTAATAGAATCAAATCATGGCTATTCTTAACCACATAAACCTCCTGCGCTCCTGTTTTGCCGGAGTCGGCACGAGCAAAATCTCAGCAGTGTCTGGACAACACCTCTGAATTCGTTTTTAGAGTTATGAGAGATTGGTGATGGTGCTCGACTTTGTGACATTCCTCTCCTCAAAGACGACAGAATCGTCACTTCCCAGAAAGAATTCTATGCCATCGTGAGGCGCAAGTCAACGAAACAATACCGTTGTCACTGCGATAGACTACTTGTGAAACTCGGTGCAGGACTGGTCGCTAACCTTTGTCCAGACCCGCAGGAGCCAAAGAGCCTTGCCCGCGCACTCAGGCATCGTCACCGGGTTTCATCTCACTAACCACCTCCCGACTTCCTGGGACCCGTCGGGAACCTAATGTCCCTTCCCTTGGCCTCGAGTATGGCCCTCCTGCAGGATTTCTTGAAAACCTCGTCGTTTGGATACTCAAGCACTGTTACTACTGCTTTGTGGACATACCTCGGTGGTTGACACTATGACAGTTCTATTCCAGTTTGCGCATTCGAGCCTTTGCCCTTCTGTACAACTGACCCAGCAAGTAGTGCTTCAGTGACTGAAACGGCGAGTAACGCACAATCTCCGAATACGTTAGGCCTGCTCTCTCCTTCAATAAAACCAAGAGCTCATCTCTCAATCTCGTTTCTCTGCTCCCGGGATGCGCCCTTGTAGGTCAGTTTGGTTCTTTCCACGACACCGTAATACAGACCTACTGTCTGTCAAAATGTCAAGTCGAAGATCCTTCGAGTATTCGGAGGGTCGAAGATGCCGAGCTTGTCGAGGGCCACGGTCCCCAAGCATCTAAAGCGCGGAGCGCGTATATCGGAGTCGGTTGAATGCTCTGGTTATGTGTCCCCTGCTGAGTGGGTTTGCATTGAGAGCACTGCAAAAATCGTATTTCCTGACTTGCGAAATAGTTTTGGAAACCAGCCGAGGAACACATCTTCCAGAGATGTCAGAAATACCGAGGAGGTTGGCAAGTTTGCGTATCGTGTTTCAAAGAACTCAATTATGAAATTCGTTTCATCAACGACTTCCTTAAAACGGCGGTTATCGAAGTAGAATTTGTGCTCCGGATTGTTGTCGGGGAAGCTACCTAGAAGTAAGAACCTGAGTCTACTGTTCAAACTTGGCATATTTGGAGTTGTAATAATTATCTTGCCATCTTTATCAAGAATCCGTTCTGCTTTCCTGAGCATCGCGCCTGGATCACTGAAGTGTTCCAAGACCTCCCCCAGTATGATCCCATCGAATGCTTCACTCTGATCAAAATCATCAAAGGATGACTGAGTGAAAGTTACGTCCTGACCGCATTTTTCGGCCAGCCATTGCGCTTGTTTCAGTCTTTCAGGCTCAAAGTCAATGCCGTGAACCCTATAGCCCCTGATGGCAAGTTCAATGGCAATGTCACCCGATGCGCAACCGACATCAAGAAGCCGGCTCCCCAAGGGGAGATGCTTACCAACTAGTTCGATGAGATCGTTCTTTCTTCTTTGATGTTGAAACAATCGAGTCCCTGTTAATCCTGTGGCATCTACAACGTCGGTCACGTCTATTCGAAGGCTCATCTACTTTTGCCTCAATCACTCATTCTGATGATATTGGACATATAACATTGTTTATGCCGATCCGCATAACAGCCCATGACTTCCTTGGGGACGGTGCCCCTTCACAACTCAGAACGTAGATCGCAGAACTTAGATCGAAAAACACGTGACTGCTTGGGCCTGGTACTCGGAACAGCCCTTATCTTCGGTCCTTCCACAGACCCAGGATCTCTGCTTGGTATTTTGCCCTGGAAGACGACAGAATCGTCACCTCTCAAAAGGCATTCTATGCCATCAGACTTTATGGGTCAACGAAAGAATATGGCTTGAGGGCCAATGCCAGATTTGATTCCCTGACCTTTTGGGACCGAGATGGGCTCAGCCGAAAAGACCCGGCCAGACCATTACTCCTTTCTGATGTTCTGGCAAAGTGTTTACAGTTTCAGTTTGTCTGACGAGTGGTAGAACATACTCCGGTTGCAAAACAGTCAACCCAGGCACGCCTATCGGATGCCTGTAGAAAAGAACTTGCTCTGCCATCCAGTGCGCGGCTACAATAGGTTCGATGCCTGCAGTCGTTGAGAAGAACACATGGAACCGCCGTGCAAGGCCCCTAAAAATGGGCCTGGGCATCCTGCAGGTTCTTATTGGCCTAGGTGGCGGTGGGGGTCATATTGACACCGATTTTGAGTATGTTGTCTAGATGCTCCACCACACCTTTGAACACGGCGACTGGGACAACCTTGATTGGGCGAAGCCTGGCAAGCAGACGGACCCCACATTCTAGAGTGACAAAAGCGAAAGTAAGGGGGATAGAATGAAAACACTTATAACACTTGTTACTGTTTTCAGTTTGTCTTTGTGGTCTGCAACTTCCTTTTGCTCCAATGGTGTATTAGAGAAGTACAAATACCGCTACGCATCTTTTGAAGAAGCTGATGTTGATACGGTTATCAAATTACTGTACCATTCTGATGCAGAGGTCAGAAATGAAGCAGCCACACTTGTTGATGTAGCATTCTCCAAGGGATTTGTCTCTGCGAGGAAAGCTCTACCACGTCTTATCGAAATCCTGGAATCAGACAGCAACAGCACTGTCCAAGTCTCTGCTGCCATTGCTCTCGGCAGGTCTGGACAGAGAAGAGTAGTAGGACATTTGATTGAGGCGGCGAAAGTCAACGATTCTTCACAGCCCGTGCTGATAGCCGCAATAATGGACTACTTCCCGAAGGAAGCAGCAACCAAGAAAGAACTGCATGAAGTGGCCAATATAGCCGTCCAAAACATGAACACTACGCACTATTGGCTGCGCTTTAGGTCCGTCGAATGGGTTGGTGAATACAGGGATAGGGATGAGCGCATGAAACGACTTTTTCTGCAGTCGTTCATCGACCATTATGAGCATCCTGTACCGTCATTCAAGGATAGCATCATACCCGGCACCAGCGGCAGAACCCAGTGGGAGACATTGTCTGAGTGGTACGAAGTATATCTTCTTTCCTTTGAACCAGATTTGCTGATTCCGCTGCTGGGCCATTCAAATCTACAGATAAGACTGAAGGTTGCTCTAACATTAGCCAGGTTGCACGATAAGAGGAGCATTGGTCCGCTCATCGAAATCCTGAGGAATGGAAGTGACTATGACCATGGATCTAGATGCCACGCTGCCAGAGCTTTGCCAAGGGACAAGAGGAGCATTTCGGCCTTGAAGGATGTCATGAATGACCAATTTGCCATCGAGGGCAAGGACGGTAAGCCGTACAGGGTAGTCGCCGACTGTGCGTATGAAGCCTTGATGAGGATGGGCATAGTGGTTGATGAACCTCAGGATATAAGGGACTCAAGGCCCCTACGACACAGATTATAGATTGAGACTTGGGGACGGTGCTTGACATTTTAGACTTGGGGACGGTGCTTGACATTTTGGCAGAACGAGTTTAACATTGGGCAGTGCGCAGAGCAAGACTAACCTATAAGGGTGCGTACCACCACGTGATGAATCGGGGTCATGGCGGAGAGAAGATACTCCTGGATGAGGTAGCCAAGACCTGTTTTCTCGAGATCCTCGAGCGCAGGTCCGTGGCCCAGAAGATAAGAATCTTCACGTACTGCATTATGGACAATCACTATCATATCGTTCTGCAAAACTCCAGTGGAAAGCTGTCCGAATTCATGAAGCAACTGAATGGGGAATATGGAGCCTACTACCGAAGGAGAGCTGGAGGATCCGGCTATGTGTTTCAGGGTAGGTTCAAATCAACACTCATACAAGAAGACAAGTACATGGATATGGCAATCCTCTATACTTTGCTGAATCCGGTGCGCGCGCGAATAGCGAGTAGTCCCTGGCGATACAAATGGTCAAGCATAAGGGAGTATTTCACTCACAGGAGGGCTACGTTCATCGACAGCGGATTCGTCGAAGAACTGTTTGGAGAAAAGAAGGTTCTGAGGAGTCTACTGAAGGAGTGGACAGAACAAGAACTACCCGTAGAGAAGACGAGGATGGGGTACGCTCTTGGAGACGACAGCTTCATCGAAGCTGCTATCAGGAGGTTTGACCGACGGAAAAGGAAATCGAAGTCCAGGCGGATGCGGATGGAAGAGCACGATTTCCCAGCAGTTGACAAGCTGATAAGGGATTTCGAAAAAAGGAAGCAGCTGGGAATAGAGAAGATAGATCCAGGGACTAGAGTCGGGAGGAGACTCCGGGAAGAGCTAATGATCATGCTGAAAGACAAGGCTGGGCTGACATACTCAAGAATAGCAGAATACGCGCCGTTTCAGTCACTCAAGTACTCCACACTCGGAAAGTTGTATATAAGGGCGAAGGCAAAAGGCTACAAGAAATAGGGGAAAATGCCAAAATGCCAAGCACCGTCCCCGCACATAGATGGCTGCCATAATGATTTGATTCTGGATTAGCAATCCTGATATAGTTGAGTCCGCTACTCCCTTAAACCAGTCTATTTCTGTCTCATTGACCAGATAGATGCAAATATTCCTCGCAACAATTGTACCGAATTTTCTTAGAAAGACTTCCCGGAGTTTTCCATATTCTTTGTCGTCAGCAGACTTTGGATCACCCTTTGTTTGATAAAGAAGGATATATGTTACATCTATGGATTCCTTGTTTGGGACTACTCGTTCTTTTTCAAATGACAATATTTTTTCAACCACGTGGCTTAAGGGCAATCCTTCCCTATTATTTTCTTGAGTCAAAAGCCCTTGTGACTTTAGTCTTTTGATAATTTTATCAGCAATGTCTGCTTTGAACCTCTCCTGATCAGAGATGTATCGTTGTTCACAGATTTCATACCATGAATCCCTCGCCTCGCGTATCATTTTTCTTTTTCTAGGGTTACTACCAAAGGTTTCGTGGCAAGTCGGGCAAAGGGGAGCTGCATTATCAAAGGTGTTCGTACCGTTTTCTTGCTCTGGAATGATATGGTGGACTTCAATCCCCAGTGCTTGGCACAGACAGCAAGAAAAGTGACTTTTCTTTCTAACATCTGTTTTTGTTTTTTCGGAAAAAGGCATTATGTTCTTCTATTTTAGTCTTCATAGCAATGATTATCTTGAACCGTACGATACTCGATGTGCAGTGGACGGCACTTCACTTCTTGGCACTATCTCCCCAAATACGATGGAATCATCACTTCCCAGAGGTTTATGCCTGTCCCCACGAGGTTCGAGCTATTCCTGTCTCGCCATTTCACGTTGAATCGTTGCCAGGACCTTCTGGGCCTCTTCCTGGCTGTAGTCATAACAGTCATAGACTGGGTAAATATAACGTACGTTTCTGTTAGTGTTCAACTTGAAGGTGCAATATGTATCACGGTAGGAGCCGAACACGTCCCTATATAACACCAGCAAATGCAGGAAGAACGTGCCGTCCGCTCCTACTCTTGATTCCTCAAGCTTCCACATCTGTGCATACGAGAACGAGTCCTTAGGAGGGATGTACTTAGAGAACCGTCCAGACAAGATGTCAAGGCATGCTGGGAATGTCGCACATGTGTCCAGCAGTGAGTCTCGCACACTGACCCTATCCATGCCGAATTCATAGACTTCGGAGACGAGGTGGATGACCTCTGCCAAGGTACTCTGCTTGTTCTTCATCTTGACATCAGCTGTTACCGCTTCTGGCCGAGCACCAATAAACTGACCGTGGCTCAATTCGAGGGCAAGAAAAGCCCTGAGTGTCTCTTGGTAGCTGCTTCTCGTGAGCGTCGTCTGTTCCTTCATTTCTCGCAACATGTAGAAAGTGAGAGCAACGTACACACACGTGACCACCAATACCAGAGCTGGCGTCCAGTTCTTGATCCAGTTCGGAAAAGAAGCTCTAGCTCCCATTGGGATGTCTCCAAGACAACTCGATCTTCAAGCCAAACAAGAAGCTCCCTCTTGTTCAGCCTACTTATAGAGTATCAAGAAGTTACACAAGTGTCAATGCTCGACCCGTCGCTCTTGCTTCTCCACAATAAGGTGGACTGGATTCAGCATGGTCTGACTCAGGGCACGAAGGAGTCATTGCACAGGCGGATGGCGTACGTAGCAGGCCTTCGACAACAATGTCATAACGTCGCGCCAGGCACCAACGCAGACCATCAGGGAGGGGTGGCCAGCCTCTGTCCAGATCGGGAACCCCGCTTGCCCTCAGCCCTTCGGTCAACCAAGCTCGAACTAAGGCAAAGGGAAAGATTGAAGGGCCGGGCTCACACCGGGGCAGTCTGACGAAGCTATCCGAGCAAGGGCAGGCAAGAGCTAAAGATTTTTGCCCGGCGCTCGTGTGCCTGTAGCCAACCGGAGCCGGGATGGTCTCAGGTCAGTGAGATCGGGGGCAAAGGTCTACAAGTTTACGACTGTACCCACCGTTTTTCATACAGCAGATGCTAGCCGAACAATTCCTTCTCGATGATCTTCATATACTTGTTGACATAGAACATGTCTGGTTCATGCCTGGACGCTCGCACTCTGATGTCAAATTGCGGTTCGGCGATGTTGTTGCAATCAAACAGAATTAGGCCTACGCCGAAGATCAAACACAGCGCATCGAGTTTTGCGATGTCATCCTGAGCAGAGGTCTTTGGAACAACTATATACGATTTATGGCTGAACAGCTTATATGAACACGCCTGGCCGAAGGCTGTAATCAGATCTTTTGTGTTCGTCTTTATCTCCGCGGAGACTATGTCTGTCGGAAACTTCACGATATCGCTCCTACGTGATTCGCGTATGCCAATCACATCTGGCGTTCCCCACTTGTCCCTGAACTTGTTCCCTCCCAGTGGCATTGCCTTAGTACATTCCTCGAGTTCGCTTTTCAACCATTCCGCGAAAGGCCCATAAAAGCACTGTTCCTCTATCCCTTCGGGTTCTGGGGAAATGGGCTCCGGCACAACCAGCTCTTCGTCCCTGAACTTGGTGTGCCTATAGAGCCCTCGTGCAGGCTTGTAGACTTGCTCGGGCAACAACCCCTCTAGCTCCCAAATCGTTCTTTCCACCGTCTTGAAAGCGACATCAGGGAGCTCTTCATCTATCTTCCTTACGAGACGAGAGTAACGGACACCTTGGGGCTCCGACAGTAATATGTCTAATGCCCTAGATAGGATCCTATCTTTCTTCGTTGCCATTGTCTCCCCCGAGTCGCCGGAATCGTCACTTCCCAGAATGAATTCTATGCCATCGTGGGGCCCAAGTCAACGAGAGATTGTGACTTGAGCGACAATGTCAGGTCTGACTCCCTGACGTTTTGGGACCGAGATGGGCTCAGTGGGATGTTTGCAGAAAAGGCCTTGCTCTGCCAGCCAGTGCACGGCTACAATAGGTTCGATGACTCCAGCCGCTGAGAAGAACACATCGAACCGCCGTGCAAGGCGCCTGAGAATGGGGCAGGGCATCCTGCAGGTTCTTATTGGCTTAGGTGTGGTTGGGGGAGGGATTGGTCTTGTCTCGAATCCATCGGGCGCTAATCTGGGTTTCCGGGTTGAGTGGCTAGCAGGATCGCCGTTCTCGAACTATCTCATCCCGGGCATCGCGCTGCTCGCCGTGAACGGTCTGGGTAGTCTTGCGGGAAGCATGGTGTCCTTCGCTGGGAAACGGTTCGCCGGAGAGACCGCTGCTGCACTCGGTCTGTTCATGATGGCGTGGATCGCTGTGCAGATGTACTGGATTGGACTATCTTCTTGGCTCCAGCCCTTGTTCTTCGGCCTGGGTCTACTCGAGGTGGTATTGGGTTTTTGCGTAAGAAGAGATCTGCATAGCAGCTAGAGGCTAGGAGGCACAATGGCACTTCAACCAACAGTTATCACATGGATACTCGTCATCTTTGGGGCCATTACGATTCTGGGGCTTCTGTACGCACAACTCCTAATGTTACTGCAGCCGCACGGCGAAAGAGCCAAGAACCTTCTTATCGGCAAAGGAGAAGAGTGGCGGGGCAAGACCCATTTCCGCTACTCCTATGCATTCGCCTGGGTCGATTGGATGATCTGGGCACCGCTGTTAGTCTGCGGCAGTATAGGAGTGCTGCTGGGACAGCCATGGGGTTATGTGTTGTGGGTCGGAGCAGGAACCATTTCGCTGTACATCAACATTGTCCTGTGGATTGCAGAGAAAGAATACGTATATCCCTCATGTGGACCACTCGTCTACTACACCTACTATTGGGGGTTCTTTGTGTATTGGGGTATACTCACCATAGCGTATTCCGCAGTGCGACTGTCGGGTGTGGCATTCTGATGGCGGGGTCTCTTCCATTTAAACAACTGACATGGGAGCCGCAAAATGAACTTGATCTGGGGAATGATCCTTCTTGTTCTTTCTTTGATCGGCTGGATTGGGCAGGTCATCACTGTGTTTCGGCCGGTAACCGCCGCAAAGATGGGTTTAACCGAGCCTGAGGCTAATGTGGACCCAACGTTTTTCGCAGATGCCCGGGGTGAAGCGATTTGGGATGCAGTAAGCCTCTGGACCTTGACCGTTGCAGCCATACTGCTCATACTGGACAATCCTTCTTGGGCCTATTTCGGTTTGGTTGGCAGCGGCTCATATCTGTACTTCGCGGGGCGCGGGACTGTGGTTCGCCTCGTAATGCAACGCCGTGGTATTCGTATTGGACTGCCACAAAACCTGAAAGTGATCCGTGTGTTTCTAACCCTATGGGGATTGATGGCAATCGGCACGATCGTCTTGGCTGTGAATACAATAATGTAGAGCGCAGCAACCGGTGACATCTGAGAACTGATCCCATATCCGCCGATTCATTTTACCTCAACCTTGCACTTTTGCCCATCCCACAGTGTTTCGCGCACTGCAAAACTAAGATTATCGTTCAGGCCCTTAATCATACCTTCCATTGGGTCAAGACAATAAAGGTTACATGGCTTCTGTGCACCAATTTTCTTGGCAAACCCACAAAGTTTGCAGGCTTTTGCCTCTGCAGAAAATCCCTCTTGCTCAGATATTATCTCCCAGCTTGCGCAGTTAAAGATTTCGGAAAGCTTTAGAAATACCTCTTCCGGTTGGGTAATACCAAATTGCTCCGCTTTCATTGTTCCTGTGAGCATCTGCTCTTTTTTCTTCTGCTGCGTTACCTTTTCCAAAACTCCTTCTCTGCCCATTTGAAGTACCGCATCAGCCAATACTCCTGCATAGGTGAACTGAAGAATTTGAAGCTTTTTCTCGTTTTCCATTTGAAACACTCCTCCTTTTTGCAAGGTATTTTGCCGTTGCTATATACCTTTTTGTGACTTCAGGGACGGTGCCCCTCTACATTTAAGATTGAAGATTTATGATTTAAGATTCCCGAAGATCCCAAAAGATTTGAGTAATTGGGAAGGGTACTTGACTTTTCGACATCGTCTCCTCAAAGACGGCTGAATCGTCACTTCCCAAACAGGATTCTATAGAGTTGTCCGCCAGAAGTCAAGGCTGATGCCGGGCTTGACTTATTCAAAACACTATTGTGAGTGTTCTTTCACAAAATCTGTTGGGTCGAGCCAGCCCAATTCGGTAGGATGAACAGACGTGTAGCCAGCCATCCAACGGTCATCACCGTCGTCCGGATAATCATACCTGCTCCCTTTACGAATAGCAAAATGCAGATGACAACCCCAGTCAGGATATCCATCTCCGCTTCCGTCCTCATCTTTATCAGCTAGATAACCGATGATCTGACCCTTTTTGACTTTTCCTTCCGTTATTTTGTGTCTCCTGGTACTCAAATGACCATACAACGAATATACCTTCGCAGTCGGATGTTCAATTGTAATCAGCTATCCATACCCACCTCCTGGGCCTGAATAACTGATGTGCCCATCGGCTGCTGCATAAACAGGAGTACCAGGACTTCCGCTGGCGTCCTCACCAGCATGATAATTTCTGCTGAATCTTATATTTATCTTGACGTATTTCTGAGACACAAAGTATTCCTGAAGTGGAAACCTAAAGGATGTGGAAGCTCTGTGCCCGCCATCGTAAATGGTCTCGGCGTCTCTCTCACACCCACAAAAGGCAAATGGTAGCAGACACAATAAGATGAACTTTTTCATTCGGACCTTAGGTATGGTGGGTACTATCCAAGATTTCTTCCTCAAAGACGACAGAGTTGTCACTTCCCAGACATTATTCTATCTCACCGTCCACAAGGAAGTCAATGCGAATGTAGACGCGCATTTGCCTGTAATCGCAAACCTCGTGATTTGCGGTCTTTGGTTTGATTTTCTATTTTCGATTTTCGATCTTCGTCTTCATGTCTTGGTTAGTGCCATCGTGAGGCATAAGTCAACGAAACAATGCAGCTGGGGGTGCCGGAGCCCGGGTCGTCTGAGCAGGCTATGTCGGTCAGGACGTGCTCAATCTGTACCGGATTCATCTGTGATAATACCCTGATAACGAGTATCAAAACATGTCAAAGACTGAGATATGCAATGAATCGAAAAGCAAAGACACGCTACAGGGCCATATAACTCAGGACTCGCGGTGTGGTCGCGATGGGCACCAGAGAGGCGAAGGCCCCACACGTAGCGAACATCTCTAGGTCAAGCCCCTCACCGACTTCAAGATGCCCCTTTACGGAGACTAGACTTCGTGATAGAATTGTGCTGGCATTACTGATGAAAGGCAGATGTCTGGCACACCAGTTTCTGCGATGATAAATTCGACAAGAACGATGATCACACTTGGAAGGTTCTTAGCATTTCTCCTATTGTGCTCCGGCCTTCTGAATCCCCCAACAGTCGGTGCGAGCGCAGACCCGGACGAGCAGATAATCTGCGGTGGAATCGTCATTGCGGAAAAGGCGTTGCTTCGCTCGGAACCCGACAGTGGTTCAGCGGTCATTAAGAAGCTCCAGTTCGGCACACCCTTCTACAGCCTTGGCGATCCCGAAGTGCCCAAGAGGTCGAACAGAAGGGACTATCCTGGGCGGGAACCGCCTCCGTGGTTTCACGTGCTTCTTCCCGATAGCACCACCTATGGCTGGATTGCAGGCACAGAAGGCAGGGAAGCTGTGTTCGTGTATACAGGTCTTGAAGGTCCTGATTTCCACCTCCTCTGGTACATAGGTTCCCGACGAGATGATTTTGCCTACCAGAGATATCTTGTCGGCCTGAGGTCTCTGCATGAGAAAAACTATGAGACTGCGGAGCGTCTATTCAGACAACTTCTAGACAATCAGCCTGAAGTCGAGATACGATACTACGATAACTACATATTGACTAGGGGTAGCGCAAGAACAGGTGCCTCAATGGGCCTGGCGATAATGTACAGGTCTATGAGGGAATACGAGAAAGCTCTTGAACACTACGAGATGATTGTTTCGGACAGCACCATTCCTACCGAGGCAAGAGCTAAAGCCGGGTTGATGATGATAAGGATCTATGATCACGATCTGCGAGACCACGATTCGGGCCTGCAGACTGCCTACCGGATAATGGTTGCATTCCCAGGACAACCGACAAACGGCTTTGAGCACTACGGCAAGGCTGATGTTGAAGCGGGGGAATATGCCTTTCGCATGTTGAGTGAGGAGCCACCAAGCCCCCCCGAGCTCCTTATTCACGGTCACAAAATGATAGGTCTTGCGTCGGATCCGACAGTGAAGATGATTGGACATGTCCTACTCTGTAAAGGGTATAGAAGACAGAAAGAGTATGAAAGGTTGAAGGATACTGCAATGCAGGCAGTGCTCCGGTGGCCAACCGCTACTGGTGCGGGCTACAAGGAGGACATGCGCGTTGACTACTCCCGGGAGGTTCTTGAGCTAGTAGTCGAATCACTGACTGAAGACCTTGATGACTACGATCAAGCACTCGCTTTCTGTGAGGAGTTAATCTCAGAAACAGAGCACCCCACACTGCACAAGAATCTGCTCTGCGCCAGAGCTCGGCTTCTTGATGTTCTGCAGACCTCGAAAGAAGCTGTTGTCAGTGCTTACCAAGAATGCAACCATTGGAGAGTGCGTAAAAGGTTGAATACCATCCTGTCCTTTCAGGAATACGAAGCCATCATTTCAGTGGGGCAAGTGGCTGTGAAATCGAGGCCGGCCCGTCAAGCAAAGGATCTCTTCATCCTGTCGAAAAGGAACCGCGTGACTGTCCTTTACGAGGATCCCAAGCGTTACGACCAAGAAGACTGGCTGAAGATCCAGGCAAGCGGAGATCGGATTGGGTGGGTGGAGAGATCCACCTTTACACCAGAATGATGGTTCATCACATCTTGACAAGGCTAACAGCGATGTCCTACGAAGAGTTTGTCCGGTGAACTTCCTATGATAATACTGTGATAAACCAGAATCAAATCCTGTTTACTCTGTGTTAAAGGTCACAAACGTAGCGCGGCGAGCCTGTTACAGAGAGTTAACCCTGAGGGATACCGAAGGGAGATGCTTCGCTCCGGGTGGCTCCGATCAGCATGAACTCCTGTGAAGTCAAAATCTGCGATAAGCCAAAGGCCGACTTTCTATTATCTTGTCGGCCTTGGAGTTACGCAAACACCCTGAAATGGATTTCAAATCCACTGCCGACCAGCCTGCCCTTCGGTTTACGAACATAGTGAGCCGGAGGGTTAGGTCTAGCCCTCCATAGTCAGAAATTATGATACAGATAGTGCGCCGGCCTGTCAACTTGAATCCCTTCACCATGATGCCTCTAGTTGAGTGCAGAGTGTTGCCTGTCCCCACAGGCAATTGAAGTTCTGAAGAGAATTTGCGCATAGAAGAATGAAGGGATGAAGAAAAAAGGACCTTTAGGGGACAAAAGGAAGGCTATGGCCTTCATGAAGAAGCGGTTTCCTTGAGGGGGAGTTCGGACAATCAAAAGACCCTAGCGTCTTGAATGAAGTAGTATATGTCTTGGCTTGGTATAAGCATTCACATATACTCACCGATTACTTTGATGTATTCTTTGAAAAATGGATTTGAAAACATGAATCGCCCTTAAAGCTGCGGACGGTGCTTGACTTCTTGACCCGACTACGTCTCTCGGGGCTTTCCCACTCCGCCTGCATGACTCCGTGGGATTTTGCGTGGGGCTTCGCTACCTGGGGTCAGAGCTTCAATTTCGACATCTGAGGTCTGACCCCATATCGGTTCCAGCTGAGATGGGGTGGATTTTAGGTGAATATCCTACTTGACAGGATTCGCTAATTCTGTACAATACTGGGCAAGCAGAGAAAGCCTGAGATCAGAGATGTAAGTACCTGCCCATAACCAGCCTTGAGGACATGGTGTAGTCCGTCCGGAGAGGAGAAGTCTCTCCAGGAATTTGGGCCAACTGAGTTGGCATCAACATGAGCTTTCGGTCGGTCAGAACCACGAGCGGAACAAAACGGGGGTGAGCATGGTCCCTTACGGCAATAGGGGCAAGAACAGAGGCAGAGGAAAACGTAAGGATAAGAAGAAAAAGCAGAGGCCAAAGCAGAGGAAGAGGCGGATAAGAACGAGCAAGGTCGTAACCAGAGAACAGGAGCTGAGGTTCGTCGCAGATCTGGAGAAACGCAGTGGTAAGCCAATTTCGGAGTGGTTTGAGATCCTGAGGAAATTCGATCCTCAGAAGAAGCTCCTTCAGGAAGAGCTTGGCTCACATCTCGCAAGTAACTTCAGAGTTGGTAAGTGGGATGGAAAACTGATTGCATTCTACTACCAACATCCTGAAAGACTGGAACCACCTGTCGAGGTTGAATCGCCAGCATCGGATCCCGACAAAGCCGCCTGCGCTTCTCAACCACCCGACGCCAACAGCTAGCTCCGGCGGTCAGGACCGACTGCGCTTCTTCACCACACGATCCCAACAACCAGCTTCGGCGGTCAGGGCCTTCTAGGGGAGCCGCGAATTCGTGGGCGGAAAGGACCAACAGCATGGCTGCCTTTAGATTTCCTTCTGCAATTTGAAGTTTGAGGTTTGTAGTTTGGGATTTGATATTTTGTAAGATGGAGACTGTGTTCTTAACCGGAACACTTACATGAAAATCCGAACAATAACGACGTTCAGTAACCTGTCATACCCGGCCAAACCCGATGAGTTGGAGAATATTGCGAGTTTCAACAAAAGGGCAAAGCGGCTCCTGGAGGATCGAGGATTTGAGGTGCAGGAGACGCGGATTGCCACCAACTTCTTCGAGGGTGCCAGGCTGAATCTGAGTTACGAGGATGTGCTTCCGTGGGTGATCAACATCCAATCCATCTGTGACAGCTGTGGCATCGACTTCGTCAGCCTGGGGACGATAAGACCCGGAGTGAAGCCATCAGTCTACGAACTGATACCTGAGATAATATCTGAGACAGAAACCGTTTCTCTTTGTGTTTCTCTGACTCTGCCCGGTAGAGGGCCAGTCGCACACGCGGTCAGAGAGGCTGCGGCGGCGATTAAGCGAATCTCAGAGCGGACTGAGCGTGGGGCTGGAAATTTCAGATTCGGGGTTGTTGCCAACTGCCCTCCTTTCGTTCCCTTCTTTCCTTCGGGGTACCACGACGGTGGGCATCCCCATTTTTCGGTAGGGTTCGAGTCTGGGGGCAGCCTCTATGCTGTTGCCCACCAGGCACCAAACGCAGAGGCCGCAGTTGCTATTCTCCTGGGAGAGATGGAGTTTGAGTTGGAAAAGGTCGGGGCAGCTTGTGAAGAGCTTTCCAGATCGGAAAGGATTGACTTTGCGGGAGCGGACATTTCTTTGAACCCCGGAGTTCTGGAGACGGAGAGCATCTGCTTGGCTGTGGAGAAGCTTGCAGGAGGAACGCTCGGGTGCTCCGGGACGCTAAGGATAGTGGCCATGCTGGTTGATGCTTTGGGCAAAGTGGAAATCGACATGTGTGGATATTCTGGCATTTTTCTTCCGGTCCTGGAGGACTATGGTCTAGTTAAAAGGGCGAATGAAGGAAAAATGAGCCTTGCGCTTCTTCTGGCCATATCTGCGGTATGTGGCGCGGGGTTGGATGCTATCCCACTGCCTGGAGATATTTCACTCGAAAAACTCGAGGCGATTCTCTTTGATGTTGCTGCTCTGAGTTCAAGAACAGGCAAGCCTCTATCAGCAAGACTCCTTCCAGCTCCCGGGAAAGGGGTTGGGGAGAAGACCGAGTTTGGCATTCCGTTTCTTATAGATTGCGCTACTATTGCACCTTGAGGAACTGCAAACTATAAGCTATCGAAGATCCTGTCTGCCGGGGCCGTTTCACGGCCTCGCGAGCACTTCGCTCTGCTCAGCATAAACTCCGTCGAGGGGAGCGTTGTCGAAGGACGAACTGGAAATGCGAACTGGTCAGCTGTCTTGAGCTCTCAGGCGTAGGTTGTGGAAAAGGCAGCAAACCTTTGGAGTCTATGATTTGGGATTTGTTTCGAAGTTGGAATTTGTCTTGAGTTTGGGATTTGGGTTATTGGTTATTGGTCATTGTTTGGAAATCGGGAATTGGAATTTGTGATTTGCTTTCTAGAAGGGGGCTGCATCTGTCAACAGTCAGAGTGAGGCTTGGGCCGAGTCCCACAGGCTATCTCCATGTAGGTACCGCCAGGATAGCATTGTACAATTGGTTATACGCCAAACAGAAAGACGGCACGTTTATACTGAGGATTGAGGACACGGATTTCGCCAGATCGAGCAAAGACATGACCGAGAAAGTCCTCGTGGGCCTTGAGTGGCTCGGCCTGAAATGGGGAGAAGGGCCATACTACCAGTCACAAAGGCTCGAGCTCTATTCTGAATACAAAGAGAAGCTCATCCAGACTGACACGACCTATTACTGCTATTGCTCTCCCGAGGAACTGGCGTCAAGGAAAGCGGCTACCCTCAGGCAGAAGAAGCCGTGGAAGTATGACAGAAAGTGTCTGAGGCTGTCTGCAGATGAGAGGGAAGCGCTCGACTCAAAGGGTGTGCCAAAGGCGCTTCGCTTTCGTGTTGCTGAAGGCAGGACCTCTTTTGAGGATGGAGTTCACGGCCATCTGGAAAAAGACAACTCGGACATAGAAGATTTCATTTTGGTGAGATCGGACGGCGTTCCTACCTACAATTTTGCTGTGGTTATCGATGATCACGACATGGGGATAACGCATGTCATAAGAGGCGTCGACCATCTTTCAAACACTTTCAAACAAGTTCTGATTTTTGACGCCTTGAGTTTATCCAGGCCTCTGTTCTACCATCAGCCGCTGATACTTGCAGAGGATAAGTCTAAGCTCTCGAAGAGACACGGAGCAGTCTCGGTTATGGAGCTCAAAGAGGCAGGGTATCTTCCAGAAGCACTCATTAACTTCTTGGCTCTGCTTGGATGGTCTCCCGGAACCGGTGAAGAAATCTTCAGTACGGATGATCTCATCAGGGAGTTCTCATTTGATAGGGTGATAAAAAGGGGTGCTGTATTCGACAGGGAAAAGTTGGAGTGGATGAACGGTCAGTACATAAACCGGATGGAACCGGATGAACTCTTTGACGCAGCACTTCCTTTTCTGAAAAGCGGTGGGTTGGTAGACGATAGAATGGCGGCAGAAAAGAGGGAGTGGATAGTGAAGGTTCTCAACCTTCTGAAAGAGAGAGCGAGGACTCTAAGAGATTTCGTAACCCTGGGGCAGTATTTCTTTGCAGACCAGTTCAGCTATGATGAGAAGGGAGTTAAGAAGCACTTCAGTGACGCTGATGTTGGGGAAAGACTTAAATCACTGAGAAATGCGTTTTCTTCTGCGTCCTCATATTCCAAAGAAGATGTTGAAACTCTCTTGAGGGGTCTGGCTGAGAAACTGGGAGTAAAGGCTGCCAGACTCATTCATCCTGCCAGAATGGCTGTGACAGGACTTCAGGTGGGTCCGGGCCTGTTTGAAATCATGGAACTCCTGGGCAAGGAGAGAGTAGTCGATAGACTTGACAGGGCTGTCGAATTTATACATAATCTATGATCTAAGATCTCAGATCTAAGATCTGGGATCTGAGATACAGAAATGCGCTGGAGAAGTTTCAGCGCTGTAGTGTGCCGTTAAGTGGCCCCATCGTCCAGCCCGGCCTAGGACATCTGGTTCTCAGCCAGGAGACAGGGGTTCAAATCCCCTTGGGGCTACCAGTACATCTAAGATCTCAGATCTATGATCTAGGATCTCGTCTTCGGTCGCTGGCGAAGAGTTGTTAGCCAATAGATCCAAGATATAAGACATAAGATGTAAGATTCTGTGTTTCATTATAGGTTCCCATTCATAAGTTTGGATTGTGTAGGGGCTTAGAGGCGGGTGGATGTTGCCGGCTGTGGTGCGTTGACAGGCGGTTTTTTTCATGTTAACATGCCACTGAACAAAAAGGAGAAGTGATGAAAACCCTGGCCGTAGCGTTGGGACTTGTTCTCGTGTCGGTCACCCTAGGGATATCTTCTGAGCGACCGGAGAGGTGGAAGATGAGGGATAAATTTCACCAGATGGAGGCTCACCGTGCTTGCGTTGTGTCGAAGCCAGATTCCCTTCATGACTTTGATGTTCTCAAATATGACCTGAGCATAAGTTTCGATCTGGTCGCACAGACCCTCACCGGGACAACGGGAGTGCTCATAAGGAGCGAAGTAGCCGATCTGGACAGCATCTTCCTGCATCTTGTGCAATTGACCGTGGATAGTATCTGGATGATGGACAGGAACTTGCCTTTCGGTCACAGTGCTGGAGTCATAGAAATAGGTTTGGATTCGACAATTCCTGCGGGCGACACATTCCAGGTAAACATTGCCTATCAAGGCCACCCGGCTCACGAAGCATGGGGCGGTTTTTGGTTTACGTCAAAGGCTGCTTTCAACTTGGGTGTAGGACTGAACACTGACCCACCTTCGATGGGAAGGTACTGGTTCCCCTGCTACGATGTCCCGAATGACAAGGCAGAGTTTGATATGTCCTATACTGTACCGCTGGGTAAGGTCGCGGTTTCCAACGGGATTCTTGTTGACACAATCCCTGACTACCCAGAGAGTACCATGACCTATGTCTGGTCAGAACACCATCCAACTTCGACCTATCTTGTCGCCGTGTCTATATCAGACTACGTGGTCGTACCAGATTCGGTCTACGCCTGGATCTACAATTATGTGTATCCTGAAGATTCAAGCAAGGCGGTAACCAGTTTCCGCAACGTGCACAGGATGATGGATGCGTATGAAACCTTCTTTTCTCCGTATCATTTTGATAAGTTCTCCTTTGTGGAGACACCGAAGGGTGATATGGAACATCAGACATGTGTGTCACACTACTATTTGTGCATAAACGGGGGCAACAACTACGATTGGTTACTAGCTCACGAACTTTCCCACCAGTGGTGGGGTGATTGGGTTACGATTGCGGACTGGCGAGATATTTGGCTGAATGAAGGGTTTGCCACATACTGTGAGGCGATTTATCAAGAATACATCGGTGGCTGGAATGCGTACCACAATTATGTGGTGAATAGTATCATGAACTATTACCTTGCTTCCGGAGAGCTGTTTCCCATATATGACCCCCAGGAAATGTGGGGGGCGACATCATACGAAAAAGGAGCTTCGGTTTTGCATATGCTCAGACATGTTATCACCGATTCTATCTTCTTCGATGCTCTCAACAGTTATGGCGACAAATATGCCTATGGTAATGTTGTGACACCAAACTTCCAGGCGGTTTGCGAGTCTGTATATGGTCAAGACCTTGACTGGTTTTTCGACCAGTGGATATATGATTGGGAGTATCCCAAGTATGTCTACAGCTACTGGCAGTCTGGAGTGGATACAGTAAGGGTTGTCGTTACACAGGAGCAGACAATAGGTCCCGTATTTGTGATGCCCGTAGATTTCAGAGTGGGTACTTCAACGGGAGATACCGTAGTCGTTGGCTGGGTAGATGAATCTCCTGAGAGTTTGACTTTTGCTTTTGAAGGTGCAAATACGGACAGCTTCGCATTCGATCCAGATGACTGGATCTTGAAGCTCGTCCGCAATGAGCCGGGCATCGCAGAAAGGCAAAATGCATACGGTCGTCAGGGAGAAAAAGCGCATATCGCTGTCTCGCCAAACCCGTTCGCCAGAAGCATTAAGCTCACGCTGGTCTCAAAGATGGGTACCCAATCCGAGGACGCTGTCTCTCTTTACATCTACGATATCACAGGACAGTTGGTCAAGACTTTCCACATGGGTGGGGACGGTGAAGACAGCGGAGAAGTTGCACCTGGCTACTGTCACACTCTGGTCTGGGACGGGAAAGATGATAGAGGCAATGGACTTCCCAGCGGAGTCTATTTCTGCAGGTTCAACTCCCGCCACGGAAGTGTCTCCTCCAAGTTGATCTTTTTGAGGTGAATCATGGCTCGAACCAGGCGTAGTAGTACCACGGCCATTGAGATTGCCGAATCAAGGAGTCAGATGGAGAAGAACCTTGAGAAATTGAGGACCTATCTCGCCGACCCTGACAAGTTGGATTCCAGAACGAAGTCCGGGCTGGAATCCTACCTGAAAAAGTTCGAGGAAAAGGCGGCTGAGCTTGATTCAGAACTGACCGAAAGCCTCAAGAATGAAATGGCTCAGAAGTTCCCTTTCCGAGAGATGACTATGCGCAGTCTGGTCAGTTTTTTTTCCAAAAGGGGACTGATACGGCCGGAGCACTGGCCACCCGTGAGAGAAGTACTGCGGGAGACAGGTTTTGGGGGGATCGAACTGGAAAAAGTGAGGCTGAACTTGACTGCTTTTGAAGAGGATCCTGTATACCTGATAGTCCTGTGGCTTGAAAACCGTCGCGGCACGAGGAACATCCTCGACCGTGTGGCCAAAACAAGACTGGATGCTATAGCAGAGCGTGTGAGAGAAAGGGCGACACATCCACTCACTCCCGTTTTGCTGGCGAGCATCCCTCTTCTCTTCGAGAACCCTGAAATGAGTTTCCTCAAGCAACTTCTGGACAACCCCGAAGAGTTGTCCGGGGAGGAGAAGGCGAGATTCAAGGAACTCTATCACCTTGCGATGAAAGGGGAGAGGGTTGAGCTGGGGGCCATTGTTGCCAAGGTGATAGATGCCCATTCAGAGCTGATGACAAAAGCGAAGTTCTCGATAATGTAGCTGTACTCTATGCGCTGTACGCTTTGCAATAGCTATTAGCCATCAGCTGTCAGCTAAGACGAAAACAAGACGGTAAGATGTAAGACATGAGATGGCTGTAAAGGATTTGCTTTTCGGGGTTTGACCCCGACTGGAGGTTTGTAGTAATATTGATGTGTAGTGGTGCGGTGTGTACGTCGGGTGCGGAGTTTGTGTATCGTTCGGGTTTTGCTTGACATAGGTCAAATCCTCTGATAAGATTCTTGAAGTAGATTGGGGAGTCGTCCAGCGGCAGGACACGTGACTCTGGATCACGGTACTGGGGTTCGAATCCCTGCTCCCCAGGCACGTGGTGGTTCTTGCCTGCCGGCTGGGTATTCATTCTTGGCTTCACTTTTCTGGAGGAGAAGTTGCCAAACTGGGACGTCTTGGTAACTCGGAAAATCCCCGAGGAGGGGCTTGAAATACTGAGAGCCCACTGTCTGCATGTTGAAGTGTACAATGGTAGTAGACCCATTCCAAGGCAGAAGCTCTTTTCTCTTATCAAAGCCAAAGAGGGCTTGTTTTGTTGTCTGACCGATATTGTGGATGAGAAGGTAATGGACGCAGGGCATGCACTCAAGGCCATATCGAACTATGCAGTAGGATATGACAATATTGATGTGGCCGCGGCGACCAAACGGGGAATAGTCGTCACCAATACTCCCGGGGTGCTGACAGACGCCGCTGCTGAGCTGGCGTGGTCCCTCCTTTTTTCCGTTGCCCGCAGAACAGTTGAATCTGATAGGTTTTCCAGAGCTGAGAAGTTCAAAGGGTGGGATCCACTGGGATTTCTTGGGTTCGATGTCCACGGCAAGACTCTCGGTGTAGTTGGCGCGGGCAGGATAGGAACCGCCTTTGCGTTGAAGTCAAAGGGGTTCGATATGAAGATCCTGTACTACGACTCACTCAAGAATCAAGTTCTTGAAGACAGTTTGGATGCCAAGAAGGTGAAGCTGAATACACTCCTGAAAGAATCCGATTTCATATCAGTCCACGTACCCCTTACCGATAAGACGTATCATCTCTTTTCTGTCGAGGAATTTCAAATGATGAAACCTACTGCAATCTTCATAAACACCTCCAGAGGTCAGGTCGTCGACGAGAAAGCCCTTGTCAGGGCACTGAAGTCGAACTCGATAGCCGGTGCAGGTTTGGATGTCTATGAGAAAGAACCGGAGATTGAACCGCAACTGATTAGACTTAACAATACCGTGCTCTGTCCTCACATCGGGAGTGCGACTATCGAAACCAGAAAGAAAATGGCGATCATGGCCTCCAGCAACTTGATTGCGGCGCTTTCCAATAAGAAGCCGGTCAATGTTGTGAACCCTCGTCCAACGGGGAGAAAATACAGGTAGAGAGCGAGCATCCGGTGAGGGAAATGAAAGGCTTTGGAAGATTGGCAGCACTTCTGTTGGTTGTGGGCCTCATCTTGCCTCCAACTCAGGCGGAGGAAACCTCAAACCAAGGCGGCACGTTCAATCCCGGTGACAAAGTCAAGGTTATGATGTGGCGCCAGAAGGATATTACAGGAGAGTATCAGATCGGTGCGGATGGTAATCTGAGAATGCCCCTGGTAGGGTCCGTACCAGCTTCCGGTCTGTCTGTGGATGCCCTCACAGATACACTTGTGGCTCATTACTCGGCCTACATAAAGAACCCGCAGATAATCTTGATTCCAATGTTCAGGGTTACCATACTGGGTGCCGTCAAGATGCCCGGTTCCTACTGGGTGAGTGGATCGGAAAAGGTGACCGACTTGATTGCCATGGCCGGAGGTCTAGGGGGAAAAGCGGTCATGGAGAAGACAAAGATAACCAGAGGCGATAAAGTGATTGTGGTTAACGCCGCCGAATTCCTGAGGGCAGGAAAGACCCTCGGAGACATCGGAGTCCAATCAGGAGATATAGTGGTGGTTCCGAGGTCCCGATGGCCGAACTGGAGTGAATGGGCGGTTATTCTCTCTACCGTCGCTCTGGGTTGGTCTTTGTACAATTCAATCAAGGACTAAGAACTGGAGGAGATTTTGGGGGACGTTCGGATGGATAGTGGTGAAGAGAAGACTCAAAGTCTACTTGACTATGCCCAGATATTGTGGAAGAGAAGAGTGATAATTCTCGTTCTGTTTCTCCTTGCTTCTTTGAGCACACTTTTCTACGTTATGAGGACGCGGCCGATATACGAAGCATACACTACCATAAGGCTTGAAAACGTTGGCGCACAGGGGACGCTTTTGAGTGATCTTGCTGCACTTCGAAGGGGTAATCCGATAGAAACCGAAATTGAGGTGATAAGGTCACGCAGCCTTGCTGAAAAAGTGGTGACTGCCCTAAACCTCAATTTCGGTACAACAGGCCAGTCCAAAGATTTCTCTGGAAAGCTGGAAGAGATCATCCTCACTCGCGATTTTCCTTACGGGGACTATGTTATTGAAATCGTTTCCAAAGCCGGAGCCTTCAAGCTCAGGGGTTTAAATGGTACTACAATAGGGAGTGGCAAAGTTGGAGAGACATTCGCTACAGACGGCCTCTCGTTCAGACTCAACTCATCGAGCTTCAGTCCGGGTGACAGTCTCTTTTTCCGTGTTGCAGACCCTGTGAGTGCTGCGAGAAGAATTCAGGGCAGCACCACAGTCAGGCCGGTAAAGGGTGCAAACATCATAAGGATAAGTGCAAGGGACACTTCCCCGACTCTTGCCGCGAGAATCGCCAACGAGCTCGCGAATCAATTCCTTAAGCAGAATCTTGCTTATGCAAGGGGCGAGGCCAGGTCCGCAAAGGAGTTCATACAGGAGCAGCTCGCAGTTGCTGCCGACACCCTTCGTGATGCCGAACAGAAGCTCAAGGAGTACAAGGAAAAGGCGAGATTTGTACTTCTGGACGAGAACGCAAAGGAGAACATATCCACTCTTGCCCGATTCGAGGCGGTCCGTGAAGAGGCGAAGATGAAGAAGATCGAAGTTGAGAGGCGGCTTTTGTTGCTGAGAGCTCAACTCGCTGGCAAGGGTGCGTTTGCAGACTATAAGATCGTGGCTGCCAGCCCAATTGTGACCGGTAATCCAGTAATATCGAAACTGAAAGGAAATCTCTCTAATCTCGAAATACGTAGGGCTCAACTTCTGGAGGAGTATACTGCGCTTCATCCCGACGTAATCGAAATAGAAGGCGAGATCGAAAAGGTGAAGGAGGAGTTGAACAAGTCTATAAGGCAGGTTTTGGAAACCGGGCCTTCTGCCTCAGACCCCGTATACCAAAGCATCATTTCGGGAATAATCAATGCTGAGGTTGAAGTGGGGGCTATTGAGGATAGGATAGCAGCTCTCGGTGAGGTCGTGGAGGTGTACAACTCCAAGTTGGAAGATCTTCCAGAGAAGGAAATAACCCTGGCACGACTTACCCGCAGGAGGGAGGTCCGCGAGAAGATATACACTATGCTGTTGACCAAGTTAGAGGAAGCCAGAATCTCAGAGGCGATGAAGGTAGGAAATACGAGAATTGTCGATGGAGCGATACGCCCTGATAGGCCAATTCTACCGAAGAAGAAACGAACCACATTTCTCGGAGCCGTTGGCGGGCTGATAATAGGGATCGGCCTGGCTCTGTTTCTCGAATATCTAGATACGTCGGTGAAGACTGGCGAAGATATAGAACGGGATCTCAGGCTTCCTTTTCTGGGAGCGGTGCCCTCAGTGAGAAATGATCATGGTGGTGCCTTAGAAGGTGATGAGGAGGTTCTGAAAAGAGTGCTAATTTCCAGATTCGACCCGAGGTCTCCAATTGCCGAGGCATACCGGACCGTAAGAACAAACCTTCAATACGTACAGCTTGACAAGAAGTACCGTACAATAATGTTTACGAGCCCGCTTCCTGAAGAGGGAAAGTCAACCAGTCTGGCGAACATCTCCCTGACGCTTTCTCAGCTCGGGGCAAAGACATTGGTTGTCGACTCAGATTTGAGGAGGCCTGTGCAGCACAGAATATTCGGCGTGCACAAGTCCCCAGGTCTGACCGGAATCCTGGTAAATGAAGAATCGCCTGATGAAGTGATAAGTCCAACCAAGTACGAGAATCTGTATGTTCTCCCATCAGGTCCTATTCCTCCAAACCCTTCTGAACTTCTAAGCTCCGACCGGATGAAACAGCTTATCACTCAACTCAAGGAGGAGTTCGAATTCATTCTGTTTGATTCGCCGCCGATTCTTGTGGTGACAGATGCAGCAGTGCTCGGAGGAAAGACCGATGGTACGGTTGTGGTGGTCAGATTTGAGAAGACGGACAGACGAGCGGCTCTTGAGGCGAAGAAGCTTCTAGAAAATGCGAAGGTAGAGGTGCTGGGCGTGGTTCTAAACGACGTGAAGATCGAAAGAGCGCTGGGAGGATACGGTTACCATTACTACTGCCGATCTTACTACCCTCCTTACTACGGCGATGATAAGGGTGAGAAAGTCAAAAAAAAGAGAAAGAGAGTGAGTTCCCGCAAACGCACAGCTTTGAGTGGTGTTACTAGCGGCTTGAGAAGCGTCTTGCGCTCAAGCAGATGGAGACAGGGCAGGAGGAAGAGGATCAGTTGATAGATATTCATACACACATACTTCCCGGGATTGACGATGGCGCAAGAAACCTTGAGGTTTCGCTGGAAATGGCGAAGGGGGCAGAAAAGGATGGAATATCGCATGTTGTGGCATCCCCACACGTGATGGAGGAAGATTACGGAACCGCGCAGGAAATGATACGTGCTGAAGTGAAGGAATTGAACCGTGCCCTGAGTGAAGAGAAGATAAGTGTCGAGGTTTTGCCTGGAGCAGAGGTTCATGTTTCTGCTGCGCTTCTGTCCAAGCCAGAGATTCTGAGGAATCTCTCTATCAACTCCGGAGGGAAATATGTGCTTCTGGAGTTTCCCTTGCAGGAGGTTCCGAAGTTCGCAGGCGAACTCATATTCAAGGTTCTCCTTAAGGGCCTCGTGCCCATTCTTGCACACCCTGAGAGGAATCTAGGCATGATTGAGCGTCCAGAAGAGCTTCTTGGCCTTGTGGAAAAAGGAGCTCTTGTTCAGATGAATGCGGGAAGTATCACAGGAAAGTATGGAGAAAGCATAAAGGATTTTGCAGAGACAATCGTATGCAACAGGATTGTCCACTTCGTGGCTAGCGATGCCCACTCAGCCAAGAATAGACCTGTCATGCTCAGCTCAGCTCTCGTCAGGATGAAAGAACTGATTGGCGATGACGCCGCGAAGCTCGTTCTGGATAATCCTTTGGCCGCCTTGAATGGAGAGACACTGGAAGTGTCTGTTCCCAGACATCTGGATAAGCCTGGGAAGAAAATCTTCTCCTGGGTCTCCAGAAGACTCTCGCCCAGACTTTCTGGGTTCTGACGAGCAAGTGAGGAGTGAGAGGAAGCAGTAGCCTAACAATGGACCCGTACAGTGGGCGCCGCTTTTTTATGCTGTACGGGCCTTTCTGGTATAGAGCATCTTGCAAATGCCTGAGCCCAAGATTGACATCGGACGGAAGTCTGTGATAGGCATCGGCTGGAATGGAATATCGCAGATCACCTGTCAGGCATGCCAATTTATCGTCACTGCCGTGCTGGTAAGACTCCTGCTGCCGTCCGATTTTGGCTTGGTGGGCATGGCTTCCATTGGGTTTGGTCGGCGGGCTTCACAGGGTGGAGACTGATGCTTGGAACTACATAGCGGTGGGGAAGAAGAAATGCTGAGAGTCGCTCACATAAAGAGAACGTATCTTCCGATTTCTGAGACTTTCATCTATTCATACCTGAAAAACATGACGGGTGTTGAATCCCACGTACTGGCTGAGAAACAGGAGAATACAGATCTCTTCCCATTTGAGAGAAGGCACGTACTAATGCAGCAGAATCATCTTACGATCGGACATAGCCGTCTCGTGCACAAGCTTACCAGATCCCCGAAGACAGGCTTTACGTTGTTGCCCAGAAGCCCTTTCGCCGAGAAAACGTGCAAAATCCTTAAGCCAGATGTGATTCACGCCCACGGCGGCTATGATGGATTCAACTATGTTTCTTTGAAGCGCAGACTGGGCATACCATTTGTGACTACGTTTTACGGAAGGGACATAGGTGCCGGGTCCAAGCATCCTTACTGGAGAAAAGCATACTCTATTCTCTTCAGAATCGGCGACCTGTTTCTGGTGGAAGGACCTGCAATGAAGGGAAAGCTGCTCGCAATCGGGTGCTCTCCCCTGAAGGTAAGGATACAGCGCATAGGCGTTGACCTTGACAGGTTTTCCAGAAACGATTATGGTGAAAGACCAGACACAGACAAAGTTCTCATTCTGATGTGCGGCCGCATGGTTGAGAAGAAGGGACTGGAATATGGCATACGCGCATTTTCAAAGGTTCACTCAAGGTTTCCCCACACCGAAATGAGAATCATTGGTGATGGTCCCAGATTCGGTGAGCTGGAGCGGCTCGTCTGCTCACTCGACCTGAACAGCTCGGTAAAGATGCTGGGGTATACGTCCCATGAGCAGTATGCGGTTCAATCCAAGGCTGCGCACATCTTTGTTCAGCCGAGTGTGACCGCGAGCGACGGAGACTCGGAGGGAGGCGCACCAACTACGCTTCTGGAGATGCAGGCGATGGGCGTTCCGATTGTGAGCACGTATCACGATGACATACCGCAAGTGGTTGTCGCAGGTAAGAGTGCATTCCTTGTAGAGGAAAGGGACGTGGATGGGCTTGCCGAGAAGATTGGATTTCTGGTGGAGAATCCACAAATCCGGGGAGAGATGGGTAGGGAAGGGAGAAGGCACGTAGAGGAAAGGCACGACATCTGCCGGCTGGCAAAACAGCTTGAAGCCGTTTATGTGGAGCTTGCCGGCAGCGGGAGTCGCAGTTGAAAGTAGGAATAGTTACAGAAAGATTTCCGCCGAACGTGAAAGGTGGGGGAGAGATCAGTGTTTCGCTCCTGGCACAGGCCCTGAAACGCCGAGGCATCGACGTTGAAGTCCTTTCATTCGATGGTTGTGGAGAAGATGTTCATGAAGGAATACGGGTGAGACGCACCAGAGGGAGTCAGTCTTTTCATTTCCCAGTGGAGAAAAGCAACATATTTGAGTATCCAAAGATAAGGGAGTTCTGCAGGGGAAAAGACCTCATACACGGATACAACATGAAATACTATCCTGCAACTGCTCACGTCTCAAAGGCGCTGGGGTTGTCATCGGTCCTGACTATGACAACCTACGGATTCTACTACCCTCAGCACGTGAAGGGGCTGAAGAGTCCTGTGACGCTGCTTGGCGGCCTCCATCAGCGAGTTTCAGATGCCCTATGCAGGCGCCTTATCATAGCCGGGGCTGATGTGCTGGTGACTCTGTCTGCGGCTCAAAAGAGAATCTACCAGGAGTTAGGTTTTCCCGGAGAGAAGATAAGGGTGATACCAAATTTTGTGGACCCGTCCTTCCTTGAGAGAAAGCCGGCTACCTTCAACACTAGAGCGAGAATCATCCTCTACGTGGGTAGACTTTCATCTGAGAAAGGGGTAGGCACTCTGATAAGAGCATTTGCATTGGTTAAGCCTGAAGATAAGGACTTGAAACTGGTCATTGTGGGGACAGGACCAGCTGCGGATGAACTTCAGACCCTTGCCGCAGAGCTGGGAGTGGATGAACGTGTAAGGTTTTCAGGAAAACTTCACTACGCGGAAACCAAAAAGACCTACGAAAAAGCGTCCGTCTTTGTTCATCCTGGACTATGGCCCGAGCCTTTTGGGAGGACAATGCTTGAGGCGATGGCTTCAGGGATTCCCGTTATCGCTACAAAGACAGGGTCTGCGCCGGAGCTGTTGGCCGGCTGCGGTCTCCTCTTTGAGCCAGGAGATGTTGAGCAGCTCGCTTCTCAGATTGGGCTTGTCCTTGAAGATTCTGAATTGGCCCGGAACCTCTCAAGAGACGCGCGAGCAAGAGCAGAATCCGAATATGGTGAGGAAAAAGTCCTGAACAAGATGGTGGACCTGTACCGGGAAATTGCCCCGAAGACTGGTCTGGTGAGGGTTCGGACCGGGCCCGAAGATAAGCCTACAGTTCTGGCTGAAGGCAGGTTGCGTGAACTAAGACATGTTTTTGGTCGGCTTATCGATAGAACGGCAGTTCCCGTACTCCGGAAGGTTTTCGACGTCTACTTCCGGCTGTTTTCCAAGCCGCAGGACTTGTCAAAACTCCAGGCCCCCAGGATACTCTTTGCAATGCTGACCAGGGGTATTGGGGATGCTATCCTCTGCACGCCTGCTCTGAACGAGTTGCGCAGAAGGTTTCCAGATTCGCACATAACGGTTCTTGCCATCCCCTATGTTAGCGGTCTTGTGAGCAGATTCGGGTCTGTGGACAAGGTCATATCTTTCAACATTGAGCACGCCGGGACTTCGGATATCTACAAGGTGGTGAGGAAACTGCGTATTCTGAAGCCAGACCTGGCCATAGACATCTTGCGTGACCGTTCCGTCCTGTCTCCTCTTATCTTGTTCCTATCAGGTGCCAGAGACCTTGTTGGGTTTTCTGTTGGACTGAGGAGCATCTTCTTTAGCCACCGCTACAGTATGCGCACAACAGGAGTCCATTTCGCAGATGTGGTTAGGAATCTGGTGAACGGATCGGGTCTTGGCACTGGCGGGAGAGTGGATTTTGAGACCGAGCTGGCAAATGAGGCAGATAGAGAATTTGCCCGTTCGCTTTTGGCGGGTAGCTCCAGGCCGGTGATTTGTGTCCATCCCGGCTCAAAGGGGATTAGGGAGCGTCGCTGGCCTGAAGACCGGTGGTGTATTGTCCTGGACGCGCTCCTGGTAAAATATGGCTGTGGAATAATCATTATAGGCAGTAAGAACGAGGAGAGGCTGTGCAGGGCCATCCAGGATGGAATGAAGGGCGAGGCTGTCAATCTCGCAGGAAGGTGCTCGCTGGGCCAGTTGGCTGCAGTCATAGCCCAGAGCGACATGTTGCTGTCTTCTTGCTCAGGGCCACTTCACATGGCCGTTGCCATGGGAGTACCTGCCGTATACATTGGCGGAGGCGTGGACTTGACGAAGTGGGGCGCCTATGGCAGCTCCAAACTCCACAGAGTGGTATTCAGAGACCGCAGTTGCCGCCCGGAGAAGTGCGTCGTTTGTCGAGACAGATGGGAGAAATGCACAGATTCAATAACTCCTGAGGCCTTTCTTGAAGTGGTCTCTGAGACAATAGACAGTCTGGATTTCAAAGGCTGAGGTTTGCTGTGAACATACTCATTGTGACGCAATCCTTCTACCCTGACGTTGATGGCGGGAGCGGCACGTTCATATTTGAGTTGGGGAAGAGGCTTGTACAAAGAGGGCACAAGACTGCCATCATCGGGGCAAGAATGAATCATAGTCTTAGTGTGAGAGGCCAACTGGAAGGGATGTCTGTCTTGAGGTACGGAAATCCACTGTTGGGAACTATCCTACCGTGGTCGCTTACCAGTCCTTTTCTTGCCCACTCTGCTGCCAAGAGCCTTTCTGAGTCGATTCACTTTGATGTGGTCTGGTGCCACCACTACTTTCCAGGTCTGGGAGGTCTTTTGTTTGCAAAACAGAAGGGGATACCAGGCCTTTTCACCTATCATGCCTCGCGCTATCTTGAATGGAGTACCAGGGCGGGGCAGCCAAGGAGATTCAACTCAAAGTTGTCCAGGGTTGTTTTTAGGTGGTGGGCAGATAGAGCCTACTCCTCTTTTGCTCGCGTTGTTGAGGGTAAGTGTCTTGAGGAATCCGAGAGCATTACGGTTCTGAGCGGGTTTTCTCAGAGACAGCTTGAGAGCCTTCATCCCGGAAGCGTCTCCAAGGTGAGGATCATTCCCGGAGGCGTAGATACTGAAAGGTTCAAACCTGTTGTCGACAGGAACGCGCTCAGGAGAAGTCTTGGACTTCCGCTGGAGGGTTTCCTCGTGCTGACAGTCCGCAGGCTCATAGCCAGGATGGGCCTGGAGAACCTCATGGATGCAATGCCTATTGTGCTTGAGGGGAATCCCCAAACGTATCTTCTGATTGGAGGCAGGGGTTATCTCTACGAGAGTCTCAGGAATAGAGCAGTGCGCCTTGGGATTGAGCACCGGGTGAAGGTGCTCGGATACATTGACGATGGGCTTCTACCGAAGTACTATGCCGCTTCAGACCTGTTTGTGCTGCCAACGCTTTCTCTTGAAGGGTTTGGGATGGTCACCCTGGAAGCTCTCGCATCAGGAACTCCAGTCCTTGCCACTGCTGCTGGTGCCAGCCCTGAAATCCTGAGCAGGCTTGATTCGAGGCTTATTCTCGAAAGGCTGGAGCCTCAACACATAGCCAAGCAGATTCTAGAATTCATAAGCATGGAAGGGCGTGAAGAGCTTGGAAAGAGGTGCAGAGCCTTTGCCAGAGAGAACTATGGAATGGACATGATCACAGGCCAGATTGAAGAAGCCATGGAAGAAGTGCGGGACTATGCATAAGCGTAAAAGGATATTGATGCTGGTGAACTGGCAGCTTCGGTACTCAAAGGAAGACATTCCAAGTGAGCAACCATCAAATAAGGTTGTGGAGGGGATGAGGTACTGGTTTTTCAGACACTGGGATGATGAGGAACTGAAGGTAGATGTGGTTGATTTCACCAGGCTATTTGGTGTCCATACCATTGAGAGACGGTTCTTGAAGTTCTATGTATCCCAAGCTCTGCGTGTCCTTCCTGACCTTGAAGGGTACGATCTCATCCTATCTCACAGTGCCCAAAGTGGAGTTTTTCTTGCGCTGTTGAAAGCGCTTCTGGGAAAAAGAACTCCTCCTCACATCATAATCGACCCTGGCTCATTTAATGGTGGCCGTGAAAAAGTCCTGGAACTTCTACCCATACGCATGAGCCTCTCTTCTGTCACGGGCGTTATCGGCCATTCCAGCAGCCAGGTGCCATTCTATACGCATACGCTCTGTTTGACTCCTGATCGGTTCAAGATAGTGCATGTGGGTGTGGATACAGAGTTCTACTGTCCGAGCGAATCCAAGTCTTCCGATGACTATGTGGTTTGCGTGGGCTATATGAAGCGGGATTGGAATACCCTCCTGCGAGCGTGGAGGCAGATAGAGCCGGGCTCTGAACTGTTGATCGTAGGAAGAGTAGGTCTTGATGACGGGATGGCGCGTGTTAAGTGCATGCCCTATGTGTCGAGGTCCAGACTAAAAGAGGTTATCTCAAGGGCAAGGTTTGTGGTGATCCCGCTGCCTTACCATACATACTCTTTCGGGCAGATGAGCCTGCTCATAGCTCAGGCTCTGGGAAAGGCCGTCATAGCAACCAGAGTGCCCGGGCTTCTGGATTACGTGGAGGAGGGAAAAACAGCCCTTTTTGTTAACCCTTACGATATCCACGACATGAAGAAGAAGATCCATTTTCTGCTCTCAAGTAGAGAGGCAGTGAATGAACTGGCAAGAGAAGCCAGAAAGACTGTCGTCTCTAAGTATAGTGAAAGGCAGATGGCTTTGGGACTGAGGGACGCAGTAGATGAACTCTGTAGGAGCAAATAGCAGCAGGGCTTTTTCTCTTGGCGGCAAGAAGTTGCTTCCAATTCCTTCAATTGGACATCTTCTTTCCAATCGCAGGTTCGTCAGTAGCATGATCTTTCTTCTGGCGTGCCTGTTTGCCATTGCCGCAGGTAGGGAGTTGGCCAGAAGACCGGTGTTCATTGTGGGGGGAATGCTCGGAGCGGTATTGCTCGGCTCGCTCGCCGTACGTCCGAGAATGACCGTAATATTCGTTATGGCCTACACTCCTTTTGAGGAGTTCCTGCTCAAGCTCGTTGCACCGCAAGCATACGCACTGGCGAGATATCTACCTGAGCTCCTTTTGCTCTCAACCCTTGCGATGCTTCTTGTTTCAAGAGTAGCTCGCAGACAACCCATAGACAGAACGCCCATAGACATACCGCTCTTCTGTTTCCTGGGTGTTTCTCTCTTATCGATCTTCTATAACAGGATTTCTCTGCTGGTTGGTGTTCTTGAGCTCCGTATTCTGCTGAGGTATGCGGTTGGCTATTATATCCTGGTTCTGGCTGGATTTGACAAGCAGTTCTTGAACAAGGTTTTCAGACTGATGCTTGGTATTGTAGCCTTGCAGGTGGGTTTGGGTTTACTTCATTCAATACTCGGAAATACAGCCACCGCATTTCTTGCTCCCCAGAATGTCACGGTTGGCGACCTCTTCGTCAGAAGAGGGTTCTCGCAAGTTGTTTCTAGCCACACAAGAATCTTTTCCACCTTCGGCAGATACAATCTCTATGCTAACTTTCTCTCCTTCTTTCTGTTGTTCTTTGTTGCGATACTGTACTCAAAAAGAGGGGAGTTCTCAGGTGTTGAAAAAAGAAAAATCAGAGTGCTGTTGATTGCAGGTCTTGTTGTTCTTACGCTTTCTTTTTCCCGAATGTCGTGGATGGGGTTCTACGCAGGATTCATCTCCATGCTCCTGTTGATGAGAAAGAGCAAGGTGATTTCCTACTTGGTTATTTCTATGGTAGGTACCTTTGTTCTTTTCCAGCTGTATGGCGCTGGAACCAGAGAAGTGAGTGAGACTGCGGCTGCTAGCGTTTTGCAGAGGTATCTGGGAATGTTCTCCCGGAGATACGTAGAAGTGTCGCTTCGAAGCGATAGACTTTACGCTATCACGACGACAACAAGGCGTGTAATGCAGATCTCCCCGGCCTTGGGCCTGGGGCCAGGAAGTGTGGCATCGGCAGCAGGAAAAGTATTTGGCGGCGGCGAGAGGTGGGATGTTCTTGATCTGCCCACAGAAAAGGTCATGCCACTTGGCGATGTCGGGTGGGCGGCTATTCTTGTACAATACGGTATACTGGGACTATGTGCGTTCCTGTGGATTATTTCTCGAATATTCACGGCTTCTCTGGCGTGTTTCCGCAGGGCCAGGGATTCCCTCGAATGGATTCTGGCACTCGGCTTTGTTGGTGGTTTTGTCTGTATCATGGTGGAAAACATGTTTAGCTTCAACTTCACCTACAGGGCGAGCAGTCTTTATTTCTGGATGTTTGCTGGCATTGTAGTCAGACTGCTCCAGATTCAGAAGGACGAAGAGAGAGTGGCTCAGAGATGAGAATTCTTCTCTGCAATACGTATCTTTATAGAAGAGGTGGAGCCGAGGTTTCCTTTTTCGAACTTGCGGAACTGTTAGTTGCAAAAGGGCACGAAGTTGTCTTCTTTGGAATGGAAGATCCGAAAAACGAGGTTTCTGACGGCTCAGGCTACTTCGTGAGCAACCTTGAGTTTGACGATTACAGACCGCACAATGTGTTGTGGAATGCCAGAGCCCTCGGGCGAGTGCTCTATTCAACTGAGGCTGCGAGTAAAGTGAGGAGACTGGTTCAAAAAAGTGTACCCGATCTTGTGTATGTGAACAACATAGCTCATCACATATCACCATCAATACTCGATGTATTCAAGGAGTTCAGGCTTCCGGTTATGATGTCTGTCCGGGATTACAAGATTATCTGCCCAAACAGCGTACTGCTCGATAGATCCGGAATCTGCGAGAGGTGTAAAGGGGAAAAGTACTACAACTCGTTGATTCACAGGTGCAAGAGAAACTCTCTTATTCCCAGCGCCGTAGCCTGCTTGGAGGCGTATTTGCACCGCCACAGAAGGACCTACGATTCGGTCAGAGCCTTCCTAGCCCCAAGCCAGTTCTGTAAGAAGAAACTGGTTGAGTTCGGGATGGATAGGGAAAAGATATTTGTCGTTCCCAACTTCATCAGCCCGGAGGACTTTGGCTCAAAGGATACTTCTTCTGAGCCGTTCTGTGTCTACTTTGGGAGGTTGTCCAAAGAGAAAGGGTTGAAGGTGTTGATAGAAGCGGCAAAGGTGTGCGGTCATGAACTGCTGATCATTGGAGACGGTGAGCTCAAATCGTCCCTTGTACGCTACGCAGAGGAATTGGGTGCAGGGAACGTCAGCTTCAGAGATGGAATGGGTTTTGATGAGTTGATGACTACAGTTGGTGCCTCCCTTTTTACGGTCTTCCCCAGTTTGTGTTATGAGACTTTTGGGAGGAGTATTCTGGAGTCTTTTGCTGTGGGTAAGCCTGTTGTGGCTTCAAGAATTGGTGCTGTTAAGGAACTGGTGGACGATGGCGTTGACGGTCTTCTCTGCGAACCGGGTGACTGTGAGGAACTCGCAGAGAAGATGTCTTCGATGTTTTCTTCTAAACAGGCAACAGAGAAGATGGGTCGAAATGGTAGAGCCAAAGCCCTGAGCCGGTTTACGCCGGAAAATCAGTACCAGCACCTCATGCATGTGTGGGAGAGAATCAAGCCATGAGTTTTCCTGTTGATGCTTTGTTGGCAGTTACATACCGCTGCAATGCTCGCTGCGTCATGTGCAACATCTGGCAGACTCCTATGCAGGATGACCTGTCGCCCGCGGAGTGGGCGAATATGCCAGCCAGCCTGAAGGACATAAATATCAGTGGAGGTGAACCCTTCCTGAGAGACGATCTTCCGGAAATAGTAAGCGTGGTGAAAGGGAAATGCCCTGGAGCCAAGCTCATAATCTCCACAAATGGCATTGCCGTGAAAAGAATTGAGCGGTCTATGGAAAGAATCGTCCACATTGACCCGAGAATTGGCGTCGGTATTTCAATTGATGGCATCGGAGAAGTCCATGATAGAACAAGAGGCCTCAAGGGCGCATATGAAAAGGCGATTCAGACCCTGCAAGTCTTGAAAAAGTTGGGGATTAAGAACTTAAGAATCGCGTTCACAGCCGTAGAGGATAACATCGATCAGATGAAGGATGTCTATGACCTTTCCCGGAGGCTGGAAGTGGAGTTCAGTTGCGTGGTAGCACATGATTCTGATGTCTATTTCAAAACGTCAGGCCTCAGATTGAACTCTCTTGGCTGTTTGAAAGAACAGTTGAACCTTGTGGCGTTGAGTGAACTCAAGACTTTTGTGCCCAAGAGGCTCCTCAGGTCTTACTTCTACAGTGGACTATACGGGCTTGTTGAGAATGGGAAGAGAGTTCTTCCCTGTTTGGCAGGGGAGGCAAGTTTTTTCCTGGATCCCACCGGCGAGCTTTACGCGTGTAATGTCCTCAATTCGAGCATGGGAAATATCAGAGGTGAACCATTCGCCAAATTGTGGAACTCTCAGAAGGCGGCCCAGGTCCGAGAAAAGGTAGCAAACTGCAGAAAACCATGCTGGATGATGTGTTCTGCACGGTCTTCCATCAAGAAACATCCTGCAAGAGTTGGACTCTGGATACTGAAGAATAAGACAGGGATTTATCTCGGCAAGAGGAGCATAATCTGAACATAGCAATTGTTGGGACAAAAGGCATCCCCGCCACCTATGGCGGAGTGGAGAGACACGTCGAGGAACTCGCCACCAGACTCGTGCACAGGGGACACAGGGTTACTGTGTATTGCCGACGGCACTATGTGGACGAAGACTCGGACTTCAAGGGGATCAAAAGGGTGGTTCAACGGACGGTAAGGCAGAAACATCTGGAAATGATAGCGCATACAGGGGTGTCTCTTTTGGATTTGCTCACAAACAGGAAAATGGATGTTATTCATTTTCAGAGTGTGGATCCCGGAATACTCTCTTTCTTGGTCAAACTGAGAGCAAGAATTGTGGTCACCTCGCATGGGACGGCCTATAGGCAGGAGAAATGGGGCAGGACTGCAAAGTCTTTATCCTTACTTGCCGAGAGATTCTATGCCAGAGTACCACAGGCCAGAATCGCGGTATCCAAAACTCTAACAGAATATTATGGACGGAGATACGGTTGTGATGTATCATATATACCTAATGGTGTAAGTCTTCCAGGCAAAGTCAGAGACGATAGGCTTTCGGCCTTTTCGTTGGCGAATGGCGAGTATATTCTCTTTGTGGGGAGACTCATACGAATCAAAGGTTGTCATCACTTGATTGAAGCATACAGGAAGCTGGATACTACCAAGAGTCTGGCCATAGTTGGAGGATCAAGCTATAGCAGTGACTATGTTCGACAACTGAAACGCCACGAGAGTGACCGTATTCGATTTCTCGATTTCAGGTTCGGCGAGGAACTCCGACAACTGATAGCCAACTGTTACATGTTTGCGGTGCCATCAGAGGGCGAGGGGCTCTCTATATCTCTTCTTGAGGGTATGGCCGCAGCGAGACCTGTAGTATGCAGCGACATACCGGAAAATATCGAAGTTGCTGATGGTTGCAGTCTTCCCTTCAGATGTGGCGATGTTGATGATCTGGCGGAGAAGATGAACCATCTCCTCAATCAGCCGCATCTTGCAAAGAAGCTGGGAGAGGCGGGAAGAGAGAAGGTGAGGGATGAGTACGATTGGGAGAAGATCGCGGATGCAACCGACCGTGTGTATTCAGGCCTTTTTCGGTGAAAAATGAAAGTGTGGTGAGTAGTATGACAAGGTGTGCACTGATAGGTTACGGTTACTGGGGGCCGAATCTGGCCCGGAACCTTTACGACAAACGTGACTGCGACTTGAGATATATCTGCGACATGGATGAAGAGAGGTTGAAAAAGGCCAAAGATAAGTATCCTCTCGTTGATATTACTAGATTCAGCAGTACTGTTTTTGAGGACGATGAGATTCAAGCAGTGTTTGTAGCGACTCCAATAGCCAGCCACTTTGAGGTTGCCAGAGAAGCCCTCTTGAGCGGCAAAGATGTGTTTGTGGAAAAGCCTATAGCAAATAACACAAAGGATGCAGAAGAGCTGATAAAGCTGGCTGAGAAGGGCAAAAATGTTTTGATGGTGGGCCACACCTTTGAGTACAGTCCTCCTGTGTTAAAGGTTAAGGAGCTTCTCGACAAGGGGGAACTCGGTGATATCCTGTTCATCAGCAGCATCCGCGTGAACCTCGGGATACATCAGAAGGACGTGAGCGTAATCTGGGACCTGGCCTCACATGATATCTCTATTCTTATCTACTGGCTGGGAGAGGAACCCTCCTCAATGAAGGTGCTGGGGAGGGGATGCGTTTTGTCCGCGGTCCCAGACGTTGCGTTCTTGAGTATGGATTTCCCTTCTAATGTGATAGCCAACGTTGAGGTGAGCTGGCTTTCTCCAACGAAACTGAGAAGAACCACAGTAGTGGGTACAAAGAAGATGTTGATCTATGACGATACCGAGCATCTTGAGAAGATAAGGGTTTTTGACAAGGGAGTTGTATTCAAGGAGCCCAAAGATTTTGGAGAGTTCCAGCTAACCTACAGAACCGGAGATGTGATATCTCCCCTGTTGGAAAACTTCGAACCCCTCCAGGCAGAGGTGAGCCACTTTCTGGATTGCGTGAAAGAGCGGAGAAGACCAAGGACAGACGGCGAATGTGGCCTGCGCGTGGTGAGGGCACTGGAGATGGCTGAGATGTCCTTGAAGCGTGGGGAGTAGAGGTGTAACTTTGGCCAAAAGGAAAGAGCGAGCTGCCAGGAATCAGAAGATAATACTCATCATTTTTGATCTCCTGGCCGTTTCCCTGGCTTTTTCGCTTGGCCGATGGTTCATAAGTGTCCTCCATCCCTTCGGCCGTTATATGGCGCCCTTTGGCTCGTTGCATCTCCTTGGTCTGGTTTTCACAGCTCTGGCATGGTTGTACATAGGCAGACTTCAGGGCCTGTACGACGAGCACACCTATGTGGGCCGACTTACCCAGGTCCCGCCCATAGTGAGGACGATTCTGCTGGGTATGTTTGTTCCTTTTGCGTACGACTACATCACCAAGACCGACATCTTTGTGGAGAGAAGATCAGTTCCTCTGGCGATCGCCGGTCTGGCTCTCTTCTTCTTTTTCTCTTTCAGGCTCATTCTGTTCAGGTCAATTTACGGTATGATGCTCAGACGGGGGCATTGGGGCAACAGAGTTATTGTTCTTGGGCAGGGGGAAGTGGGTAAGAGGATAGCGGCAAGGATAGTCGGGTCGGATTCCATGAGGCTGACTTTCGTGGGGTTTGTTGACTTCAGGATGGAGGAAATCGAGGCGACGACTGATCTCGTAAGAGACGCCATACGGGGCAAGAATGCAGATGAGGTCGTGGTTGCCGTGCACGGTCTTTCCCATCAGCAGATGCTTGACATAGGGGACTCCTGTGGCAACGGTGGTGTCAGGGTCAGTTTTGTCTCTGATCTTTTCGAGACGCTGTCCAAGAGGGTGGATCTGAGCAAAATTGAAGGGGTGCCTCTTCTTCAGCTAACAAGCAACAGAAGGGGGTTACTGAGCTGCGCCTCGAAGAGACTCCTGGACATTGCAGGATCAGTTCTTCTTCTTCTCATTCTTTCTCCGCTTTTGGTTCTGTGTGCTGTCATTATCAAAAGAAGTTCTTCTGGACCTGCCCTGTTCAGGCAGAGGAGAGTTGGATTGGACGGGAAGGAGTTTATTCTATATAAGTTCAGGACCATGCATGAAAAGGCCGATCTGGAAGAGAATGAGAACATGCATAAGAGTTTTGTGACGGAGTTGATAAGAAATGGTTCTGCGAAACGTTCATCATACAAGATTGTGAGAGATCCGAGAGTGACCAGTGTGGGCCTGTGGCTGAGGAAATACAGCCTCGACGAACTTCCTCAGCTTTTCAATGTTCTAAAAGGGGAGATGAGCCTGGTAGGACCCAGGCCCCCACTCCCTTATGAGTTGGAATCGTACGAGAACTGGCACAAAAGAAGGCTTTCTGTCAGACCCGGGATTACCGGATTGTGGCAGGTTTCGGGCAGAAGCGAGGTTCCATTCGACGAGATGGTAATGCTGGATCTCTACTATGTTGGGTACAGGTCAATGTGGATGGACATATCCCTCTTGTTGAAGACCCTTCCAGCTGTGGTTACCACCAAAGGTGCATACTAGTGCTTCGATTCGCAAATACAGTGACGTTCTATTCAAGGGACATTGCCCGGGGTTGCTCACTCAGCACTCGTCCTGAGTAAACGAATTCATGAATCGAAGGACTCAACAAGAAGAGTCAGACACTCAGACTGACCAGCGAAAAGGAGAAAGATGGCAGCCAAAAATGAGGAAGTGATCATATACGAGGACGAAGCGTACAGGAAACTGTATCCCATAACATACCTCAGGCCTACGTTTGGAATTCTCTGTGGATTTGGGAATTTGGTCCACAGGGTATCTAGAATATTACCAGATGCCCGCGTCAACCTGATTGCCAGAAGGCAGCTTGAAGAGTTCTTGAAGTTCTATTTTCCAGAATGTGTGGTGAACGAGCCGCCCGAGAATGGCGGTCTTTTCTTAAATGGCCGCTGTCTGAACTTGCCAGGGGCGATTCTCAAGAGCCAGGGCCAGAAGGTGTTTAGGAGCCGAGGTGCCATTGTCGGTTTTCGGACAGATGGGGAGATCGCGCTTGACCCAGAGTCCGGAGTAGTCGCCCAGAGAGCAATAGCTGAATTGACCGAGCAGATGTCGGTGGATGATGTTGAGGTGATGGTTCTTGAGCACCCCTGGGATCTGATTCGATATAACCCAGAGCTGCTGGGTGAGGATTTCCAGACCTTCGGTGGGGGAGGAGTCGATGGGGATGTTGACACCCTGGCAGTAGTCTATGGTGATGCTTCTCTTCTCTCCATTGGTCCCGGCTCAAAGGTTGAGGCTTTTTGTGTGCTGGATCTGAGGGGAGGCCCTGTGGTCATAGGTGATGAGGTCACCATATCCTCACACTCTGTGGTCCAGGGTCCGTGCTACATAGGAAATGGTTCCAGGGTGCAATCGGCCCAGGTGAGAGCAGGAACATCCATGGGTCCCAGCTGCCAAGTCTCAGGTGAGGTGGAATGCACTGTGTTTCAGGGATGGTCGAACAAACAGCACCTTGGCTATATGGGCCATTCGTGGATAGGGGAATGGGTGAATCTGGGAGCGGGCACAAACAACAGTGACCTCAAGAACAACTATCAGTCTATCCGGGTTGGCCCTGAGGATTCGGCTGTGGACACGCAGATGCTGAAACTTGGCTGTTTCGTTGCCGACCATTCGAAGACTGGCATCGGCTGTCTTTTGAACACCGGTGCAATTGTAGGCCCATTTTGCAGTTTGCTTGGGGGGAGTGTCTCTCCCAGATATATTCCTCCCTTTTCCTGGCAGGGACCAAACGGCCTTGAGGAGTACAGGCTTGATAAGGCAATCTCAACGGCGAGGGTAGTAATGAGTCGAAGGTCTGTGGAGATGTCGGACGCGTACGAAAGGTTGGTCCGAAACTTGTTCGAGCAGGTTCGAGGGGGACAGGATGGGACTTTTTCGCCTGCCGCAGGACACAAGGGGAGTGGAAGGTGAGAGAACGGGCCGAAGCGTTTGTGGGGGTGGACTTTGGCGCCACCAACATAAGGGCGGGCCTGGTCGACAAAGAAGGTCGGATCCTGAAACGCGCTCACTCCAGGACCTATGCGTCACAGGGGAAAGAAAAAGTCTTTTCACGGATTATCAAATTGGTACAGAATTTGGGGCAAAATGACAGGGTGGATGTTGGTATTGCGTGCCCTGGTCCGGTAGATGGCTCAACAGGAATCATATTTGACCCACCAAATCTTCCCGGATGGAAGAAGGTTCGCCTGAAGGAGGAGCTTGAGGAGAGATTGGACACAAGGGTCCATGTGGAGAACGACGCCAACATGGTTGCGTATGGGGAGTGGGAGTTCGGTGCCGGGAAGGGAGTGAACAATCTACTCTGTCTCACGCTGGGAACAGGAGTTGGCAGTGGACTGGTGCTTGATGGAAGCCTCTACACAGGCGCGAATGGGTTTGCGGCTGAATTGGGCCATACAATAGTGGAGCCGAATGGGCCTCAGTGCAGGTGCGGCGCCAGAGGTTGTCTGGAATCACTTGTTGGTGCAAAAAGCATTGAGGCAGAGGTTGAACGTGCCATTGCATCCGGCCAGGAGACGATTTTGACACAGGGAAATGACGAAATGACCGTATCCCGTATCAGTTCTGCGGCGGCAAAGGGAGACTCACTTTCAAGGAAGGTCCTGGAAAAGGCAGGCTTCTATGTGGGCATTGCCGTTTGCAATGCAGTTGCACTGCTTGATGTAGAAATGGTGATCGTGGGAGGTGGAATCTCAAAAGCTGGTCCACTCATTATTGAGCCCATCCGAAAAGCCGTCTCCTCTAACCTCATCGGCCGTCGCCTGCGCACTTTGGAGATAGTAGGTTCACAACTGGGCGACGATGCAGGTATCCTGGGGATTTCCGCTTACTCAAGGGCTTCTGGAGCCTCAAAGTAGATGTCTGGACTGACTGTCCTTGTTTTGCTTTCCTTTCTCGGCCAGGCTGCCTTTCCAGATCCGCCCGTCCCAAATGTGGAATTTACTGGCAACCGCCACCTGTCAGAGGAAAAGCTCGTGCAAGCTTTTCACCTTGAGGCAAGATGCTTTGGCGAACCGGAGTCTGTTTTTGCTGCCCTGGAAAGGGTGCTGGCCCTGTACAGGGATTTGGGCTACCTCTTTGCGAAGGCAGAAGTGGTTGAAGAGCCAGATGAGCTAGCACGTCTCCTGGTCAGAGTGGAAGAAGGACAAAGGTACACTGTGGGCCACATTGGGATGGAGGGCAATGAGTCCATTTCGGACAATATGATTCTGTCCCAGATGGATACAAGAGCGGGAGGGATCTTTGTCCAGGAGATGTTCCTGAAAGACATGGAGCACATTCTGAGGTTGTATGAGGACAACGGGTTCGCCTTTGTCCAGGTTGTACCGCAAGGTTTCTCGTATGACACAGTAGACCACAAGATAGGCCTGATTCTCCGAATAATGGAAGGACCAAAGGTGAGACTCGCCGGTGTGAAAGTCAAGGGTTGCACTATTTCAAAGCCGCAGTATCTAGCGAGAGAGTCAGGCATCAGAAAGGGTCAGGTCTTTTCAGCCTTAGAGCTGGAGAACGCAAAGCGAAGACTGGAAAGGCTTACCTTTCTGGTCAGAGTTGGCGACTTCAGGCTGGAACCTGCGAGTTCTGAGGAGATGGTGTGGGCAATCGTTGAGGTTGAAGAAGGTGCGATGAACATCGTCTATGGCATTCTTGGATATGAGCCCGGCGAAGAAGGCGGCCTCACGGGACTCCTCACCATCAGTCTGGAAAACCTGACCGGTCGTGGGAGGGGCCTGAAAGCCCGGTGGCAGAGAACGAACCCACTCACCTCGTGGCTTGATCTGGCCTACCGGGAGCCTTTTGTGTTCAACTACGATGTGGGGTTTGAGGTATCATTTAGCCACCAGATCAGAGACACGAGCTTCACAAAAAGTTCGCTGTCTGTTGTTGGCGAGACAAGATCCGGGACCGTTCTTGGGTTCAGTCTGGGGTTGTCTCTTGATCGTGTACTTCCAGGCTCTTTTCCGGTTCCCAGCAGCAAAAGCTATGGTGTAAGGACTGGCATATGGGTCGACACAAGGGACAGTCCGAGACTTCCTAGAAGAGGCATCTTCTACACAATCCATGCACAATACGCCTTGCGCATGAACAGCCCTACCCAACTTGTCAGAGAGCCCGAGCCGAGAGCCAACACAGGCAGGCTCACTTTTGACTTCATTCACCATGTTCCCTCTTTCGGTGAGCAGTCGTTTTATGCAGCAGTTCACGGCAGAGAAGCGTATTCGAGTGAACCAGAAGTTCCTTTTCACGACTATTTTTTCCTGGGTGGTGCGAGCTCAGTAAGAGGATACAGGGAGGAGCAATTTGCCGGCTCCAGAGTGGCATGGGCCAACATGGAGTACAGGTTTCAGTTGGGGGGAGACTCGTACCTCTATCCTTTTCTCGACATTGGATACTACGAGAGCAAAGGCACAGGCAGCGTTCTGGGTTATGGTATAGGGTTGACCCTGAAGAAGGGTCTAGCAGGTATTGGCCTGGACTATGGGCTGGCGAAGGAAGACAAACCGTTAGACGGAAAGATACATCTGAGATTGACAGGACAATTCTAGGCCGTTATTTGCGTGTTGTCGAATTCTCTCTATTCTCTTTCCTGTTCAATCTTCTTCTTCGACGGTAGAAGTTCCTTCTGGTCACAGCAGAGAATATAGTCGGCAGCTTGGAGCTGGATTCTCTGGAGAGTGCGAGAAGGGCTAATCCCGAAAACTCGTGGGGAACATCCTTGTTGTCGTCATACACGCCGTAAACATAAAGGGCGTTCGAACGCCTGTCGACAAGCAAGAGATTAGTACTACCAGATCCTACGGCAGCTTTCATTTCAAAACGCCTCCCTGAGGGGCCATCTAACACCGTTTTCAATACACCCTGCCTTCCGCAACACACAGTATACAGCAAGAAATATGCCAACCCTGCGAGCAACTTTCGGGAAGAGCGTAAGTTTCAGTACCAGAAAGACCTAACCCAGATGAGAACGAGCATTTTCCCGGGAGGTCCGGGCCAAAAAATGGGGCCACAGGATGGCGGAAACGACAGTTTTTCTTGTAAGTTAATGAGATTGGGGAAGTTGCAAAACGCAACAAATAGTTGCGCAAACACCCCTTTCGCCCCCAGGTGTTTCCCTGTCTCAGCTTCTTTCAGGTCTGTTACCCTTCGCCAGAGCCTCGTTAGTCGCCCGGATCTGGAAGGGGCATAGGTGTGACAGGCCCACTACCAACCGGGGTTGGCGGACCTGCGATAGTCAACGAAACCCCGAACACCAAAACCGCAGCAAGAACAAGCATTGCGATAATGCTGCCCTTCTTTCTAAGAGGTCTCACTTTCAACACCTCCTCTCAACCGAAATTCAGTGTTATGTAGAAGTGATCCCCAACCCGTCTTCTTTACCCTTCGTCGGAATTGTAATGGTTTTGTGACACCTTTGTCAAGTCTTTTTTTCGCTGGGAGTTATTGTTTTTTCTCGGTGAGATGTGGCTAAAAACCACACTGCGGGAAGGCATAGTGCAACCGTCTGTTGCGTCCTGGGAAGCAGCTTGCCTACTCTAGGCCAGAGGGGAAGCTCTTCTGAACTCTTCTCTGGCGACTGAATGCTTTTTCATCAGCCTTTGAAGCTGCTGCCTGTGGATTCCCAGTTCCTTCGCTGCTCTTGTAACATTGCCTCGGGTTCTGACAAGTGCTTCGAGTATCCTCTTCTTTTCCGTGTCGTGCTTCAGTTCCTTTAGCTGGAGACCGGTCGTTTCCCTGCCAAAGAGGGGGTAGAGGTCTTCTGTGTCTATCCTATCAGATTTTGTCATCACCACTGCACGTTCGATGCAGTTCTCGAGTTCGCGGACATTGCCGGGCCAGTCGTAGTCCAAAAGACAGCTCATCGCCTCCTTGCTAATTCCCTCAAGCCTCTTGCCTGTTCTGTCTCGGTAGACCTTAAGAAAGTGCTCTGTAAGCAGAGGAATGTCCTTCTTTCGTTCTCTCAGCGGGGGAATGGAGATGGATATTACGTTGAGCCTGTAGAAGAGATCTTCTCTGAATCTACCCTTGTTCACTTCTTCTGGGAGCCTTCTATTTGTTGCACAGATGACTCGCACGTCAACCTTTCTTTGTTCAGTATCTCCCACCCGCCTCGTTTCTCCTTCTTCTATCACTCTAAGTAACTTTGACTGCACGGCCAGTGGAGCATCGCCAATCTCATCAAGGAAGATTGTTCCCCCGTCAGCGTTTTCAAAGAGGCCCTTTTCGTCACTCACCGCGCCTGTGAAGCTGCCTTTCTTGTGACCGAAGAGTTCTGATTCGAGGAGCGGTTCCGGCAAGGCGCTTACCACAACAGTGACGAAATTCTTATTCGCTCTTTCACTGGAGTAGTGTATTGCCCTGGCGACCAGTTCCTTTCCGGTGCCTGTTTCACCGAGTATGAGAATATTCGACTCTGACTTGGCCACTCTCTCAATCAAGTCGTACAGATTCTTCATCTGTTCCGTGGCGCCAATCAGGTTTCTGAAGTGGTACTTCCTCTTCACTTCCAATCTCAAGTAGTCCCGTTCAGCGTGCAGCTCTCGGTGGTGCTTTGAGTTTTCGATGGCCACGGCTATGAGGTTTGCCAGGGATTCCAGGAACAGTTCGTCCTCTTTCCCAAACAGGTGAGGGGAGATCCGGCTATCTACGTAAATCGTACCAGTCACTCTATCTCTTATCATAAGGGGGACGCAGAGCAAGGACTTGATTCTGTGGTTGAGGACCGATTTGGATCTGCTGAATCTGGAGTCAACCAGGGCATTGCCACTCATTACGGGTTTTCTTCTATTCGCGACTCTGTTCAACACTGAGGTAGAAATCTGCGAGGCATCCTCTATGGTCGTGCTGTCTATCTCTCGTCCAGCAGCAACCTTTAGCTCTCCAGTTGTCTCATCTACCAGCATGAGGACTCCCCTCTCAGCCTCGAGCAGGTGGATGACCAGGTCTATCACTCGGTTGAGGAGTTCATCGAGATTCAATATTGAGTTTATTATCTCACTTACCTCGTATATGGTTTTCAACTGGTCTTCCCGAGTTGAGGGTGCCAGGGACTCAGAGGAGAGCTTTTCCACAAGATCCACGCTCGCCTCATGCACATGTTCCAGATCTCTTTTTGCATTCAGATCCCTGAATATACCCTCTGCGTCTTTAAGATAGGAACATGCGGCGCTGAACTCATCGTTCTTTCTGCTTTTTCTCCAGAGGGATATCTTCCATTTTCCCGCTTCAAGGAGTGCTCTGCCGAGGTCATATCTTTTGCCTAAGCCTGACAAGCCCTGTATCGCTCTGTTGAATTGGTCATCAGCTACCAGCTCATCCCCTTCTGCTACTGCTAACTGAGCAAGGGCAAGATGTGTGTTTGCAATCTGTGCCGGGTCGTCCACTTCAACAGACAACTGAAGTGCCTCCTCCCCGGATTTCCTAGCATTCTCCAGATCCCCCTTGGCTGTGTAGACCTCTGCAAGGAGACTCTTTATGATAGACAGCCTCTCGGTGGCACCTCTGGCCTCACTGATTTCAAGACTCCTTTTCAGGCAGTTCAGGGCCTTCTTCCAATGGAAAGCCTCCCTGTGGAAGTAACCGAGGTCGAGGAGTACGGAGGCCTGTGCAAGAGGATCGCCAAGCCTTTCGGTCAACGTCAGAGCCCTCTTCAACCTGCTCTCAGCCTCTTCCATATTCCCCAGCCTCAGATGGAGAGTGCCTGCATCCCTGAGGCATGTGGCGAGGTTGGACTGCTGTCCCACCTGCTCGAACATCGAACTACCCTTCTCAACGAACGATAATGCTTCTTGCCATCTCCCCTGGCGGTCGGCCACAGCGCCCATGTTCATGTACAGCTGGCCAAGCACGCTCCTGTCATTCAGTCTCTCAAAAACATTAAGGGACTCCCTGAGATGGGCCGCAGCGTCATCCCAGGAACCTTTCTGCATCTCCACAAGGCCAATGTTGTTGTGTGCGCGAGCAACGCCAGCAATATCACCCACCTTTTCCATTATTGTGAGGCTTTGTGCATAACTTTCGATGGCCTTATCGTACATCCGTTTGTTCCAGTAGAGTATTCCCAGATTATTGTGAGAACTTGCCATCCCTTTAGCATCATTCAGTTCCTCTTTCATGCGCAGGCTTTTCAGGTTACATTCTATTGCCTTCTCAAAATTCTCTCTGCTCGACTTGATGAGACCAAGTACGTGGTAAACACGGGAGAGCCCACGCTTGTCTTCAATCTCCTCGGCAACGCGAAGGGCTTGGTGCGCTGATTCTTCTGCCTTGTCATATTCGTCAAATGCTAAGTAGGTGAGCGCCAGTTCGCTGAGAACAGTGACCCTGTCAGTGTTTTTGTCTTCAGGGATTGCCTTGATAGCAGATTTGAAGATAGCCAGGGCCTCCTCTTTGTTCCCCTTTCTGATGTGAGCCTGGCCGATTTTCAAACTGATTCTGGGTGAGGCGGACCTGAAGGAGATAATCTGGTTATATGCATTGAGAGCCTCATCGTACTGTCCCAGTGTTCTGTACAGGTCTCCCACAGCCTCAAGAATCACTGGTCTTTGATGATTTGACCCCTGTGGGAGGATGTCAAGAGCCCACTGGTAGTAATGGAGGGCGGTTTTCAAAGCCTGGACCTTAAGCGCTTTTTTTGCAGCCAGAGTACAGTATTTCACGCTCTCATCCACAAGATTTGCGCTCGAAGCATGGTACGCAAGTGTATCTGTCACCTCTTCTTTATCCGGATAATCTGATTCAAGAATTCTAACTGCCCGTTCGTGTAGGCCGGCCCTTCTTTCTTTTTCTATAGCGCTGTATATGATGTCCCTCACCCACTTGTGCGAGAATATTAGCTTGGTTGAGTTCTCTGGTGAAGGCACAAGAATGTTTTCGTTTTCGAGAGTATTCAAAAGTATGAAGAGCTCTTCCGGTCTGACTTCGGCGAGCTTTTGAAGCAGGTCCACATCAAACGTGTCTCCGAGAATCGAAGCTTTTCTCAATAGCTCAAGCTCTTTCTCGTCCAGCCTGATGAGCCAGCTGTCAACTATACCAGTCACAGATTGAGTAGCCTTGACCTTTTGGAGCCTATCAGTGTCAACAAGCCACTGTCCGTCCTCATTTGTGACCGCTTTCCCGGAGACCGCTCCACTTAGGCTCTCTTCTATCAGGAGCGGGTTCCCTCCCGCGTGCTCGTAGACCCAGTCCGAAAGCTGATGGGGCGGACGCTCGGTTCCCAGCATCTGTCCAACCATTTCAGTCGTCTGAACCTTGTCTAAGGGCCCCAGTTCTGTGGTTACGAACGGTGCTTCCCGGGAAAGATGATGTTCAGATGGATTTTCAGGCTGTTCGGGTTCAGAAGTCACGATCAACAATACGCTCTCATCCTTCAGGCTTCTGGCTATAAATGGCACAACCCTGAGCGTCATCTCATCAGCAAAGTTGATGTCTTCTATTACCAGGACGATCGGGCGGTTCTCCTTTCTGGATACTAGAGCTATGGAATCGAAAATCCTGGCAAGAATCATGCTTGAATCTGTCTTCTCATCCAATTCGGTTGTGAGCTCAGTCTCTTCTATTTCTGTGTCCAACTGGTAGCCCCTCATCGTCGCCTGGTCTGCTATCGACTTTATGGGGAGGAGGGGGGCAGTTGACGCTTTGGAACATCTTCCTGTGAACGTTAGCGCGCCCTTGAGCTGGGCCTGGCTCTTCAGTTCCTGCACAAGTCTGGACTTCCCGCTTCCTCTTTCGCCCACAATCAAGCAACATGATGGATGTTGTTTTCTTGCCTTTTCCAGCATGGACACGAGTCTGGAAATGTGCGCGTCTCTTCCAACCAGCGCGCTGGTCAGAAGTTGTCTGCCAAGGGAGATAGGAAGAGTCTCACAGGATAGGTCGGGGAGGAGTTTGCTCAAGTCACGTATGGCCTCTGCCGCACTCTGGTAGCGCCGTCTTGGTTCTTTCTCGACCATCTTTGATATGACACGTTCAAGCTCTATGGGGATTCCTTCCCTCGTTTTGGAAACAGGCTCAAGTTTCGTCTCCATATGGGATCTGATTATAGTAATAGGATCCTCTCCTTTGAACGCGGTCTTTCCCGTCAGTTCTTCGTAGACGACTACTCCCAGAGAATAGATGTCCGCTCTCCTGTCAGCTTTACCCCATCGGGCCATTTCTGGAGCCATGTAGGCGAATGTTCCGCTCACACCATTGGAGCTGAGGATGTCCGCGGCCCCGGCAAGACCAAAGTCAAGTAGTTTTATACCGGGTGATTCAGAGTTCTTGCAGACAAGTATGTTCTGTGGCTTGAGGTCGCAGTGGACCAGCCCTTTGGAGTGCAAGAAATGGAGGGCTCTCAGAACCTCGCAGGTCGCAGAAACGATGAGCCCCACGTCATCTTTGAAACCACTGTCAAAATTCTCACCATCAACGAGTTCCATGGTGAAGTACTGGCGACCTTCAGAAGTGACTCCATAGTCATGGACTCTTACAATGTTTGGATGGGATAGGTTTGAAAGAGTATGGAACTCCCTTTGAAAGGCGAGCTTCTCCTCCTTGGTCAGATGGGGGGAAGCCAGCTTCAGGGCCAACTCCTTCCTTTCGGAGAGGTCAAGAACCCGATATACCTCTCCGACAGCTCCTGAGCCGAGTCTGTGAAGGACTCGGTACCTACCCTCTAAAACCACTTCACACCCTCACCTGCCAGGATTTTTCGCTCACCGATTGGCTTCAGGCGATCTCGAACGGTTCATCAGAGGCAACGGTGTCGTTCTACGCGCTTGCATACTCCTTTGCGTTTATCCCGTACCTTTTTATCTTCTCGTGCAAATTCTGTCTTGCAATCTGAGCCATGCGCGCTGACTTGGCAACGTTCCCACCGTTCGCTTTGAGAATATCTACTATGTACTCTTTCTCAAAGGTTTCCTTAGCTTTTTTGAAGGGGAACTTGATGGCTGAGAGTCCTGCCTCAGGAGTCGGTGATGTGATGGATGTGGGGAGGTCGCCCACCTGTATGATGTCGTCAGAGCACAATGTCACCGCATGCTCGATGGCATTTTCAAGCTCTCTTACATTTCCCGGCCAATCATGCCTCAAGAACCATTCGACTACTTCGGGAGTAAAACCTCTTACCGTCTTCTTCTGCTCTCTGCAGAATTTCTGCAGGAAGTGATCCGCCAGGAGTGGTATGTCTTCTCTTCTCTCTCTCAGGGCAGGGAGAAAGATTCTTACCACATTAAGTCTGTAGAAGAGGTCCTTCCTGAAGGTTCCATTAGATAGCTCTTTGTTCAGATCAATGTTAGAGGATGCCATTATTCTGACATCAACTGTGATTTCCTTTATGCCACCAACAGGTATGAAAGCACTTTCTTCAATGACGCGAAGAAGTTTTACCTGAGTGGAAAGGGGGGCTGTGTTTATTTCGTCCAGGAATATTGTTCCCCCCTCAGCTGCTTCGAAAAGGCCCTGCTTCGTTCTATCAGCACCCGTGAATGCACCCTTGGTATGCCCGAATAGTTCACTTTCCAGGAGAGTCTCCGGCACCCCACCACAGTTTATTGCAATGAATCTCTTATTCTTTCTCGGACTGGAGTAGTGTATCGTCTTCGCAACTACTTCCTTTCCTGTTCCACTTTCGCCTTGTATGAGAACTGTGGTCTTGGTTGGAGCAATCTTCCGTAAGAGTGCGTAAAGATCACGCATCTTCCTGCTTTTCCCAATGATGCGGCTGAAGGAGAACGTGTCCTCGAGCTGTTTGTGCAGATACCTGTTCTCATCCACCAGACTCTTTCTTTCAATTGCCCTCTCCACGACCAGCTTGACGCTTTCCATACCTATGGGCTTTCTGAGAAAGTCGTAGGCACCCAGTTTCATCGCCTCTACGGCAGTTTCGACAGTGGCATATCCTGTCAGCATTATGACCGAAGGATCAAACCTGTTTCTTCTTATTTCTTTTAGTACATCCAGTCCAGTGATGTAGGGCATTTTCAGGTCTAACAGAACAACATCATACTTAACGCGCTCGAGGGATTTGATGGCTGCTCTCCCATCTTCCGCCTTTGAAATGTGATATCTGTCTTTCAGAATGTCTTCCAGAGCATCTCTTATGCCCGGCTCATCGTCCACTATCAGAACGCTAGCCTTTTGCATTACTACCCCCCCGGGCCGCCTCAGAAGGTTAGGAACCAGACGCGGGGTTTTTCTGGGGAACCCTGCGAAACCCCTTGGCCGCATCAGCTTGTGAGCGACGGGGCGTGCTCAACGAGCTTTGCGAAGAATGAAACAAGCCATGCGCAGTTCTTCCCCCCCCAATTGTCTTTTATGTAACTCTCGGTGTAGTCGAGATCCTTTGGGGAGGCCTGTGCAATTCTGGACACTACGTTGGCGATCTGCTCCAGCTCATACGTAGTGAGGACTGGATATTTCAGATTCATACGTCACCTCCCTATGGTCTTTTAACACCAATTAGACAATCGCGGGATTTCTGGGGATTACCCCGCCAACCTTTGACTCTCCTAAGGATTGACCTTGGAGGCATGTTCCACGAGCCTGCCGAAGAAAGAAACCACCCAATCCGGGTTACTGCCAGGCCAACAATCTTTGAGATAGCTCTCCGTATCGGTGATTTCCTTATGGCTGGCTTTGGATAGCCTGTCGTAGATGTTGGCCATTTGTTCCAGCTCGTATGTGGTCAGGACCGGCCTCGGTCTCGTCATTCTCAGCACCTCCTTCCTTTCATGGTTTCCCACTTATTTATAATTCTTTCTTTGATTTCACTGAGCATCCCCCATTGACCATTCGTCGCTCAAGAGGACAAGGTCTTTGCGACCGTCCAGAACTAAGGCATAGGCACCCATAACATCTCTGCCCAGAAGACTCGGTATTTGCTTCTTATACTTCTCCGGCAACTGATCATGCTTGTTGACCAGCACCTCATCAATATCCTGCTGGTGCTCACCGCCCTCAGTTATGAAGGAGAAGGTCAGGTCGTTCAGTTTGTATATCTGTGTAAACCCGCCTATTCCCAACATATCCGCATTCATCTTCTCCATTTGGGCGAAGTCTATGCCCAGCTTGGCCACGTCTCGCTCACTGATGACCGTTCTTGGCGTTCCCGTATCTATCAAGAATGCAATTCTCCGGGGGTGTCCACCGTTTCTTCTGAGGACGATAATGTCTAGAAAAGGAGAACCGTCTGAGTTGAAGTAACCTATTATTTTCAAAGTATCACCGTTGCCTTCGTACTCGTCAAATATTCTGTAGAGACAAGTTTAGAAACTCTTGGAAGCCTTCTGTCCACCAGTCTCATCAGCTCTGAAATATCCCGGTGTGAACCGACCACCTTCTTGTTGAATACTGCAACAAACTGGTCGGGATAGCGTCGCGCAAGCGCAGAATAATTCTCAGCCAGCCACTTGGGATCGTCTGTGCTCGCTGCCGTCAGCTCATCCAGCAGAGCCCCGGGAATCTTGGTTGTAGTTGCTTTTGCCATCTCAACCTCCTGCTTTGATTTCTTCCTTGACGCTCTAAAGATCTTCAAGCAGCCTGCAAAAGAAGGTGATGTACAGTTTTTGATTGGAAGCAGAACTTTTTTGTACGATGTAGCGGCGAGTAGATTCTATTTCATCGGGAGTTGCCTCTTTCAGTCGATCAAGGGTCCACTTAGTGGTTTCCAGTTCATGTATTGTAACCACCGGTTTGGACATCGGAGAATCTCCTAATACTAGATCTCTTGTTTGGACTCGTCCTGCATCGGGGGTAGCATGACCGTCACAGTTGTGCCTACTCCTGCCGCACTCTCTACCGAGATGCTTCCTCCGTGCTCGTCTACGATCCTTTTTGATATTGCCAGGCCCAGACCAGTTCCCGTTTCTTTGGTGGTGTAGAACGAGTCGAATATCTTGCCCAGCTCTTCCATCTTTATTCCGCACCCTGTGTCTTTGAAAGATACCAGAACTCGTTCATCGCCCAACCTGTCCACACTCGATCCAGTGGAGACTGTCAGGGTTCCCCCCTCGCTCATGGCCTGTGCGGCGTTTGTTATCAGATTCAGAAAAACCTGCTGTAGTCTGTTTTTGTCTGCAAGTACACGCGGTAGATCGTTCTTCAGCGACCTTTCAAGTACTACGTTGTGGTTCTTGAGGTGGTTTTCTGTCAACAGGATGGACTCCCCTATAATTTGGGTTATGCTTTGAGGCTTGAACTCTGATCTGGACATGCGAGCAAACTCGAGTATCCCCTGTACTAGCTTTGATATTCTTTCCACCTGTTTGTCAATAACATCGATGGAGTTGTATATCGGATCGCGGGGGTCTATCTTGCTCAATAGAATGTCTGTTCTGGCCATTATGGTCATCAGGGGATTGTTTATTTCGTGTGCAATGGACCCAGCCAACTCGCCCACCGTGGCAAGCTTCTCAGACTGGAGCAACTGTGGGTAGGCCACAGCCATGGTCAGTGTGTTTTCCTCCAGCCTTGAGTACTTTTGTTTCAACATGTGATGGGACTGAGCCTTGGAAATAGCCAGTCCTACTCCGTCAGCGAAGGCCCTGAGTAGTGGCAAGTTATCCTCGCTGAAAGAATCCTCCTTCTTGTTGCTTTCTAGAAGTATGGCCCCAATTTTTCTGTTGTTCCTGCTGATTGGCACACATATGGCAGATTTGATTCCAGAATGGGAAACTGCGGATTCTGTCTCCTCGACACTGGGAGAGATCAAGAATGGCGATCCACATTCAATGACCCGTTCAGATATGTCAAAGTCTTTCGTTTGTTCCTCAATCAATTTCTTATAGTAACCATATCCCGCTCTAAGCGTGATGCTCTTGCCGGCTGCGTCAAAAGTCACGATTGCGGCTCCATCAACGTCTGGTATCAATTCGACCGCTTTCTTAATAACGAGCTCAAACATCTGCTGAGGATCCATGGTAGAGTTGATAGCGTTTGTTACGGATATGAGGCTTTCTGCCTCTTCGGACTTCTGCTGCATTCTATCGTAGTCGAGTTTTGCAATGAACGCTTCGCCAAACACTGAAATGAACTCCTGAAGCTTGGATCTTTCGTCGCTTCCGAGAAAGCCTTCCTTGATCCCGAGCACCATCCCTTTCTGCATGTTCGTTTTGCCAACTGGGAACAAGACTACATTGCAGGACTCTGGTACCTTTGAACCCTTAGGAAGCAGGCAGTTCAGCTCACCTGCCGTCAGTGAAACGGCCTGGCTGGGTTCTGCAGAAAGCTTGAGAGTTGTCCTTATCCGACCTGGTTCCAACTTGGCAAGTTCCTTCTTGTGTTCCAGGAAGGGGGGACGGTAGGACTCTGCCATGAGACTGGGTACACCGAGGTTGTCCTTGTCAAAAAAGAGAAGGGCAGCATCCAGAGGAGGTACGCTACCACTGGTCAGATGTTCGACGATTACGTGAGGAATGCGAAATGTGGTCTTCAGATGTCCCGTCTTACTTTCTGATGCGGCCACGTGCCCCACTCCCTAATTCCTCTCTGCGTTTCTTGCGGCCACTATTTCCCTCTTGGCTTGTGGCGAACACAGGTGTCTTGCAACTATCCACCTGATGATTTCGAAGTTTAGCGGTTTTCGCGCATAGAAGACTATACCCAACTTTCTACATGCAATCTCCAGGTCATCTGAATAGTCCGAAGTTGTGACAACGATGGGGAATGTAGAATCGAGTTCCCTTATCGTGGAGATAAGCTCTAACCCCCTCATGTCTTTCAGTTGCGTATCAGCAATAAGTATTGACAGAGCGCTGTTTCTGAATGCGACGAGAAGGTCTGAACCATTCTCAGCAGTAATGACTGAGAACCCCAGTCTTTCAAATGCCCTTCTCAATTTGGTGAGCCACTTTGAGTCGGCATCTGTGATTCCTATAGTCTTATCCATCGCGTCAACCATTTACCACCCTGACTAGGGTGGCACGAAACGTATCATGCAACAATTGTGCCAGAGGACGGATCTCTGATGCGGTTTGCTAAAGTTATGATAGATTTGGACTTACGGAGCACACACAGAGCGTCTCGGGGGGGGTGGTTGCAGCTCTGTGTGTCACCTTGACACGGAGTCAACCTTCATTTCAGGGAGATACCCAAGGATGGGGACGTTCGGAAGACGGGTCAAAGGTGCCTTGCTTGTGTCAGTCTGGTACTATGGGGAAGTACTACGGGGCATTCGTCGGGCTATGCTGAGATGCCGTACTTTTTTATCTTTCTGTAAATGGTCTTTCTGCCCACGCCGAGCATGTCAGCAGCCCTGCCCTTGTTTCCTCCGCACTCACTCAGGGCCTGTTCTATGAGCTGCCTCTCCATCTCTCCAATAGTAGGCATGGCACCAGGCTTGGAGAGCCTCGTGTTGGATCTGCGTTGCAGAAGCTTTGATGGAAGGTTTTGTGGCATCAGGACCTCGTCACAGTTGAGGGCGAAGGCTCTTTCCACGACATTTTCCAGTTCTCGGACATTGCCCGGCCAATCGTAGTATGCGAATGTTTCCATGCAGGCGGGAGCTACAGACTTGACCCTTCTGTTGTATTTTTCGTTAAAAATCTTGATGAAATGGTGCACCAGTATGGGTATGTCGCCTTTTCTTTCGCGCAGGGGAGGTATCTTTATGTGTACAACACTCAGTCTGTAGTAGAGGTCATTTCTCAGGGCCTTTTGTGCCAGCGCTTCGTCAACGTCGGCGTTGGTCGCGGCGATCAGCCTCACATCTGTGGGAATAGTCTGGGTACTTCCTACTGGCCTGATCTCTTGGTCCTGCAATACGCGTAGAAGCTTCACCTGGAGGAAACCGGGCATCTCACCAATTTCGTCCAAGAACAAGGTTCCACTGTCGGCAGCCCTGAAGAGGCCGACGTTATCGCTTATTGCTCCGGTGAAAGATCCTTTCTTGTGACCAAACAGTTCACTCTCCAGAAGGTGGTGGGGGATTGCACCGCAGTTGACCGGTATGAACGCCTTTTGCGCTCTCTTGCTGTTGAAGTGAATTGCTCTGGCCACCAGTTCCTTGCCTGTTCCACTCTCACCTTCAATAAAAATAGGACTGTCGTTTGCGGATATTCTGTGGATTATTTCGTTTATTTCACGCATCTTTGGGGATATGCTCACCAGGACGCCGAACTCCTTCTGTTCATCGAGACGTTTCTTGAGGAATGTATTCTCCTCCTTCAAGCTCCTTTTTTCCATTATGTTGGTGATCACGTGATTTATTTCCTCCATGCGTGTTGGCTTGGTCAGATAGTCAAAGGCTCCCAGCTTCAGGGCTGAAACTGCAGAGCTCACAGTTGCAAAGGCGGTTAGCATCACAGCCTCGATACTGTCATCTATGCTTCTTATTGATCTCAGTAGCTCAATCCCGTCCATCTTCGGCATCTTCAGGTCAATTATGGCAATGTCGTACTGGGAATTTCGGATCTTCTCGAGTGCTTCAGGGCCATCGGCCGCAGTTTCCACCTTGTGTCCATATGGGGTCAATCCGTCCCTCAGAGCGTCTCTCACATCCTCTTCATCGTCGACTATAAGTACCCTTGCGCTCCCCATTTAGACCCTTTCGGACAGACTGGCCCGCCCTTTAAGATTGCGCCGGCAGGCTCATTTCAGAAGAATTGGCCCAGTTTGGCTTTCCCTCCGGCCAGTCAAGGGTAGAATGACTTATAGCGGAAAGGCGGGTGTGTGTCAAGGGAAATCTTGGTTCTTGGGTCACTTTTTGGGACACAGGTCACAATTGTCTCGGTTGGGGCCAAAACGGCCTTCCGTCGTATACTGCATACTGCACGTGAATTTGGTCTTGACAACACCGTGGTATTTCCCTATAGTTATCGGTGGGTAGGGCAGGGACCGGGGTGTGCACGCAGCGTTCGTAATCTTCAGTGCAGGACTGGAGCCGACATTATGGAAGGTGCAGCCCACCCATTTGAGTTTTCCGGGCTGATCAGTAAAGACGGCAAGATGCGGGCCGTCTTTAACCTGATTGAGAAGGTTGCCTCCACTAACTCGCCAGTACTGGTGCTGGGGGAGACCGGAAGCGGCAAGGAACTTGTGGCTAGGGCCATACATGAGAGGAGCCTCAGAGCGGTCGCTCCTTTCATCGCCATAAACTGCGCGGTGCTGTCCGAAACTCTCCTTGAGAGTGAACTCTTCGGGCACGAAAGGGGTGCGTACACAGGTGCAGTATCCAGAAAACATGGGCTGTTCGAAGTCGCAGATAAGGGAACTATTTTTCTGGATGAGATTGGGGACATGCCTCAAAAGGTTCAAGCGAAACTCCTCAGGGCTCTTGAAAGCAAGTCGTTCCGAAGGGTGGGAGGGACCAGAGATGTGAAGGTTGATGTGAGGTTGCTTTCCGCATCCGCGATGGACCTGGCAGTAGCAATCGACAATCGTGTTTTCAGGAAAGATCTTTATTATCGACTAAGCACTGTCGTAATAGAAATACCACCTCTACGGGACAGAAGGGATGACATACCCGTGTTGGTTGAGTTCTTTCTCAAGAGGCTGGAAAGGGCGGCGGGCGGAAGGAGAGTGCGCATCACAGGTGCGGCTGTGGATGCTTGTTGCACCTTTCACTGGCCTGGTAATGTGAGGGAGCTGGAGCATGTGATAGAAAGGTCTTACGTACTCTCCGAGGGAGATGTGATAGATATTCTTGATCTGCCCGAAAGGTTAAGAGAGATCAGCAAAGCACCATCCGCCGACGCACTTGTTCCGCTCGAGGAAATAGAGAGGCGCTACATAGCCAGGGTCCTGAAGGAAACCGGTGGGAATAGGACGAGGGCGGCCCGGATTCTGGGAATCGACAGGAAGACTCTCTACAGAAAGGTGAGAATGGGGCAGATTAACCCAACTGGCTCTCCGCAGGGGCAAAAAACCACATAGTGCCTTCCTACCTCTCCTTTGCTTCAATTCATAAGTTACCGTCCTACAAAAGGTTAGTGCAGCACTCCCACCTTCTGATCGTTGGCATGTTTTTTGCTCAGTCTTAGTAGTGACACGGAAAACATGCAGTCTGAACCGGGGTCTGCGACATACTGTGGCATCTTTGCCCATTGTTATTTGAGTTTTAACCCGAGTCATTGTGCGACCCTGGTCAGTGCGTTGAGAGAAAGGCAATGGCAAGAGTACTGATAGTTGAACAGGACGTCCTTTTTGGGAAGATGCTAAGAGACCTGACTTCTGCCCAGGGGATAGAACCCGATTTGTGTCAAGGACTCGGAGAAGCGATTCTTAAGCTGCGGGAACACCACTACCAAGCTCTGGTTGTCGACATAGATCAGGAGAGTCTTGATCCTGCCGACGTGATTGGCGTCTTGAAGGCAGTCTCTCCCGGGGTGTCAGTTATTGCGATCACGGATGAGAATCGGCTGGAAATGGAGAAACACGTCAGGGAACAAGGAATTTTCTATTACCTTGTGAAGCCGGTTGAGGAAAGAGAATACGCTGAAGCCGTCAATAGGGCTCTTCAATATTCGGATTCCTTCGCAGTTTGATACTATCTTGCAGAGCAAAAGGCCAACATATGCCGTTTGACATTGGCTGTTAGTGCTACTAAAGTATCTGTAAAGCTAGAGGTTGGCGATGTCGGAGTCGTCCAAATCAATCTATCTGATTGGCTTTTTCTTTTTCGTTACTGCTGCTGCTGCACAGGAATCAGAGCCCTACTGGAAACTGGGCAATGTTCTTCCTGATTTTGGCCGCGACTCCTATGGTGAAGACGCTTACGAAAGAAGCAGTGCATTCAGAACCGACATAAACATTGTTAGGGCCGGTCTCGACTCAGATTGGCTCTACATAGAGATAGACTGCGAGGATTCCTTCTCTGGCAGCAGTGATGACCATGCAATAGAGTTGGACAACGACCCTCTAGACGAATCAGATAGGGGTGACTGGCTCATATACGTTGGTGGGTGTGATGCTTTGGTCGATTCGGTCTGGGTCAAGGGCAAGAATGTGGGGAAGTTGTGCGGGCGCAGGCAAGAATTTATGGATTTGACCTGATGCAGAACTTCCCGAACCCGTTTGTAAACGTGACTTCAATGCGGTTCTCAGTTCCGGGTAGATCATCTTCAAAAGAGAAAGTGAAAACATCTATCGACATTTTTGACGTGTCGGGTCGGTTGATCAGGAGACTCATACGGGAAGATATGTTCCCCGGCGTGTATCAGGTGGTCTGGGACGGAAAGACAACGGAAGCAAAAGGCGCTCCGTCAGCGATCTATTTGTGCAGATTGAAGATTGGAGAAAGGAGCGGAACAAGAAAGGTTCTTCTGCTAAGATAAAGACAGTCTTGAGCGGATTGGTCGGGACCGGCCTCGGTCTATGTTCATTTTCCCGCCTTAGGGAATGGCCAATCCGCTTTTGGTTTTAGGCTCACCCTAATCGACGAAATTAACTCCAAATTACAGAGCACAAACGAAAAGTACGAGGTAGGAATTCCAAAGTACAAGGCCGCGCAAAGGCGATACTTCGTACTTCGCTTCTTGTACTTTGTACTTCTTCCCAAAGTGTGTGGGCGCCGTTTCCGCGCCCGTTGAATCTCATCAGTCGCTGTTTTCACTTACTCTTGCTTGAGAAGTGAAGATGGCCCAAGTACATGACATGGTGAATGGACGACTCTTTTGACTTGACAGTGCACATCAGGAAAGGTATCATATTGCGACTTCTGGAGGTACGCGTTGCCAAAAAAAGAGGTATACACTTTCTTAGTAGTCTTCTGGTGCATACTAGTGCTCACCTATGGAACATCTTCAGGTGTGAGCGTCAACTGGGCTGGGGTATGCGGCTCAAGCAAATACCTGCAGGATGAGAATGACCGTAATCTCAAGGGTGTGTGGTTTGATTTCAGCTCGTGCGGACACACAGTGTACGACCTTGTTTACCTGGTCTGGGACCAGGATATGGACGGCATTGAAGAGTTTGACTGTGATAGGCAGTTGGACGGAGACAGCATAGCAGACAGTATTTTCATAGGCCAGGGCGTTTTCTGCAACACTCCACCATGTTCTTCTGGTGGATTTTCCACAAACTTTACCTGGGGCGGTGAAGGCGACCTAGACACTTTTTACGTAATAGCGCTGAATGATACAACGCGTGCGTGGGCTACCTACTACGGAACGAGCGCTCAGCACAGCCCTTCTCTCTGGGAGGTTGACAACACTCAGGAGGCCGCAACGATAATCTGTAATGCAAATAGCACTTGGAAAACGGATACCGAGTTTCCAGACTCAGCGACCTTCACCGGGACCTCGATTGCGGGTAATGCAGAACCAGGTGATAGGAAAGTTGGTATGGCTAAGATAGCAGCAGTAATAGGTACGGAAACTGCTATTTGGAATTCGATTAAGGTGGACAATGGGCCCAGCGCTGGATGCACCAATGATGACGAGGACATAGATTCAGTCAAGATATATAGGGAGGTTTCTGGAGCTGGCTTCGATCCCAGTGATGATCTGCTCATAGGTGAGGCGGAGTGGGGGCCGGGCCCTCCAGATGGGGGAACAGCCACAGTCACTTTCTTCGACCCGGAAACGTTGACCACCACCTCTGTAGATTACTACATAGCTTTTGATATTGAAGCGAGCGCAGTCCGGAGCCACTGTGCCGCTGCCTGCATTCAGAATGACACATACTTTGGAATAAGTGCACCCGACTGCATTGATGGGAACTTTCCATTCTGCTCTGGTGACGCGGGCCTTCCAGTGGAGATATCGAGATTCGAGGCTTTCGCAGGCGACAGGATGGTCACTCTTGAATGGACAACCCAGACCGAGATCGATAATAGAGGCTTTCATATTTACAGGGCTTTGTCCGAAGATGGTGTCTTTTCCAGAGTGAATCAGGAGATGATCCCCGGGGCTGGAAATTCATCTTTGCCCATTGATTATGAGTACATAGATAGGGGCTTGAATAATGGGACTGAATATTTCTACAAATTGGTAAGTGTCACCTACGGCAATGACTTGTCCTACTATGAAAATGTGGTCAGTGCGATGCCAAGGAAAGAACACTGGGGGAGGTCGGCAGACCAGACAGGCCTCTACGGATGCAGTCCCAACCCCTTCATCAGCTCTGCTCAGATTTCCTTCCAGTTGAGAGATGAGGCGGTCTCGAGCAGCGTGAGTCTTCAGGTTTACGACGTTTCCGGGAGGCTGGTCAGGACCCTTGCGCAGGGGCATTTCGATTCTGGAGCCCACATGGTCCCGTGGGACGGGCTCGATGAGGGAGGCAAGCCTGTTCCCTCCGCTCTTTACTTCTGCCGGCTGAGGACCGACGAGGTTATTTCCATCATGAAGGTCGTAAAGGTAGATTAGGACTAAAGAAAGATCATATCGGCTGTTGGCCAAACGCGCGGGTACATGCTCGCGCGTAATCTTTTCGTTACGGGTGCCCCCCAATCATGACAGCGACCGCAACACGTTGGGCCGCTTTTCGAGTTTTGTAAGTTCTTTATGACACGTATGTTACATGTCCATTACTTGTGTCCTGCAAAAGAGGCACGGAAATTGCAGCGCCTTGTTTGGCGCAGGTCAAACAAGGAGGGAAGCCGTGAGCGCTGTGTTGATTGTTGAGCATGACCCTGCCTACCGCAGGAAGTTTTTCGATCTTGCCTCTGAGTACACCGAGGAGACAGATTTCTGTACGCGAACCTGGCAGGCCATAGAAATGGTCCAGACCAAGAACTACTCATCCGTGGTGGTTGATCTGGACCAGGAGGGGATAGATCCCGTTGATGCGATCGAGGTGATCAAGGGGATCTCTCCGGGCACCGCAATCATAGCAGTGACCGAAAGGAACCGCCTGGAACTGGAGAAGACCGTAAGGAAAGAAGGTATCTTTTACTACATGGTCAAGCCTCTGGACGATGATGAGTTCAGAGAAGCAATAGAGCGAGCAGTAGATTGCTACGGCGAGGCCTGGGAGTAGACAGGCCTCGTTTTTTGCGATAAGCTTCGCATTTCGCCAGAGTTTCAAGCCATCTCCTGATAGAGGCTTCCCTCTGTGATCAAGGGTCTCAACTAGTTAGGAGAGGCATGGACTCTGGCACTCTTTTTGCTCAACATTTCGTTGGGAAAGGTTCATAGGTGACGATATGGCAAACACAAACAACAAAGCTTCAAAGAATGCACCGTTTCTTTTCATGGTTGATGATGGCGATGCATGTGCCAGCGGGCTGGTGGCTTACGGTAGGCCTCTAAGGACGTCTCTCGGTTCTCAGGAAGTTGACTCCGGGGTTGCATCCTGTGCCAGTTCCATGATGAAGTGGATGGCCATATACTCGGAAGATGGGAGCGAGCCTGAACAACATGCCCTTGTTTGGCACACAGCCTGCTTCGCTTTCTAGAGCGCTTTTCCCGCCAGTTTAACAGGGTGCTATCGTTTACCCCTATGCGGTACTGCAGAAGTAGATTCTGTCGATTGACAGAGCATCTCGTTCATCAAGGATGGGACAATTGCTAACAACATTTTGTTACATGTGTCATTCAACTCTGGCCCAATCCGGAGCGGCAAAATGTTACAGAGCGCGAACAGAAGCTACAGAGGGCTTTTTCAGGTATTCTTTGTGGTCACATATGGCACACTTATTGATACTAAATAGATCGAGAAAGAAATCGTAATTGTGCAAACTGATAAAAAGCAGACAACATGAGGAGACAAGCATGAATAAAAGTACAATAGTATTCAGCAACTGGAAATGTAGGAGATTGAAATTCCTGGCCAGCCTGGCTGCAGCAGGTTGCGTCTTGCTTTTCGCAAACCGGTGTGCAGGCGAGGTTGCCTGGTGGGACACAGACCATGACGAGAGAGCTCAGCTTATTGTTCAAAATCAATCCAGCAATACGCTTTACGCAGGGTATCCTGTGGCTGAGAGTCTGGACACCGGAACTCTCGTTTCTGCTGGCGACATGCTTGCCTCTGGAAACGATCTGAGGATTATTTACTACAATGGCGCGTCCAACGTGGAATTGGACAGGCGAATCATTTACATGAATTCCGACACCACGTTGGTCTGGTTCGCTGTTCAGCAGGATATAGCGCCTTCAGCAGCTGACAGCAACTACTGGATGTACTACAACCACCCTTCAGCTTCAGCACCAAATGTTGACATTGACAGCATATTCGTGCCACCAAAAGATGGTTACAGTGCTGCACTCTACTTTTTCGAATCAGGCTCCGGTACGACCCTTGAAGACACTTCCGGGAATGACAATGATGGGACTGTTAATAACATGGACAACACCAACTGGGTCGAGGGAAAGCACTCTCTTGGCCTTCACTTTGACGGGTCTAGTGAATATATCTCCGTTCCTGACGACGCCATCCTTGACATAGAAGACGAGATAACCTTGGAGACCTGGTTCAAACTCGATAATGCCTTCGGCCCCGATTCTGAAAACTATGACATGTCGCTCCTAGAAAAAGGGCCTTACGGCCTTAGGCTCGACCACGTTACAGGAGAACTTGTATTCAGTCTTTCCGGTTGGACTGTGGAGTACGACTCTCCTCAGAGTGAGATCTATTCCTTGGCCCTCTACAACGGGAAGCTTTTCGCTGGTACTGGAGAGAGTGGCATAGTCCATACCTTTGACGGAGCCACGTGGTCTAGCGAGGACATCACTGATGAAAAGGATGTGATGTGCCTTTGCGTTTACGGAGGCAAGCTTTATGCTGGCACAGGTGAAGCGCAGGGTATTGGAGGCGGGAAGATTTATGTCTACGATGGCATAAGCTGGGTCCTGGAGTATGATACGCCAAGCAAAAATATCCGCTCGATGGCCGTATACAGAGATACCCTTTTCGCAGGGAGCGGGAATTCGGGGTTGGTCTATAAGTTTGACGGGACTTCCTGGTCAAGTCAGGATATTACAAACGATTGGGACATTTTCTCTCTACGAGTATACAACAACAAACTGTATGCTGGTACGGGGAACCCTTCGGCACAAGGCAAGGGATATTTCTACTCGTACGATGGAACTTGGTCTCTTGAGTACGACAGCCCGTCAAAGAACATTTATTCGATGGCCGTATACACAGATACCCTTTTCGCGACGAGCGGGGATGAGGGGTTGGTGTATAAGTTTGACGGGACTTCCTGGTCGAGTGAAGATATTACATCACAAAAGGATGTGCTCTCCATATTTGTATATTCAGGCAAGCTCTATGCAGGTACCGGGACCTTTGGATCTCCTATAGGGGCCGGGCTAATATACGAGTATGACGGCTCCTCATGGTCTCTTTCCTATAACACCCCTCAAAAAGATGTATTCAGTCTTGGCGATTACAATGGCCTTCTCTATCTAGGCACTGGCAATTCTGGAATAATCTACACCTACCCTGATGAGGCGGTCTTGGCGTCTGCGCAGGGTTTATGGAACGCCGCCCAGTTCTACCACGTTGCAGGAACCTTTGATGGTTCTGACATGAAGATTTTTGTGGATGGGATTTTGGATACATCAAACTCGGTAAGTGTGATCATAGACAAGGACACTTCAGCACTGATGATTGGCGGAGGAATCGACACCACCTTTTTCAGAGGTTCTCTAGATGGTATGGGAGTTTCAGGTGTGGCGAGGACCGATTTCTGGTACGCCAAAATATCGCCAGAACCCACTGTGGCACTGGCTGGCACGGGGACATATACCTCCATGGGAGATATCAACAGGAGTACTTCGGACGGAAACATCGCCATCTATTGGCGGAGTGTCAGCGGAAGGACCTATGACGTTTTTTACTGCGATACTCTCCAGGGAACCTACACGGATGTAGCAGATGTGGTTGCCAGTGGTGACACCACGAGCTGGACAGATGATGGTTCTGCTACGGGTACGCATCCTGATTCTGTTGTGGCCAGGTTCTACAGGGTTGAGTGCCAGACAGGAGCACTGAGCAGAAATACCACGGGCAAGATGAAGAGATCGATTGTCTCCGGGATGCAGCTCGTCAGCAACCCATTTATTCCATACAACTCATCGATTCAGAGTGTGCTTGGCGGACAGTTGACAGGAGCTGCGGATGAAGGGTATGCAGACAGGGTCTGGAAGTACGATACTGACATAGACGACTACGTCTTTGCATGGCTGGTTGCTGGAGTTGGCGCGCCTTACGATGGAAAGTGGTGGAGTTCTCAGGACTTTGAGGAATCAACAATGGATCTGGGTCCTGACTGCGGTTTCTGGATACAATCGAGAAATGCAGCCCAGGAGATGACTTTTGTTGGTGAGGTCTCGGATACTTCTGACAGGGTGATATCGATTGTCTCAGGGATGCAGTTGTTTGGGAGCCCCTATCCGGATACAGTTCTCCTGAAGAACTCAGACCTGATTGAAGATGGTGCGACAGGTGCTACGACTGAACTGAATGCCGATAGGATTTGGTGGTGGGATCCTGATTCAACTAAGTACGACTATGCGTGGTTGGTGGACGATACGGGAGGCCCGAACGATAGTCTATGGTGGGATTCAGACCCCTGGGGTGAGACTTCAATCACTCTGAGGCCCGGCGAGGGTTACTGGTATCAGACAAGAGGTAACCCATTTACCTGGAGTTATTCGAAGCCCTATGATGCGCCACCAAATCCGTAATAGAGAACAGAAATGGAGGTGATGCCCGTGAAAAAGTTAGTTGCGTGTATTTCGTTGACGGCGTTGGTCTTTCTGATTGCAGCCCCGGCCGCATCTAATGTGGGGATAAATGTCAACTGGGGTGCATTCACTCATCCCATACTGGACAAGGGTGGCAAACCGCTGGATGATTTGTGTCTTGTTCAACTCATCTGGGATGCTGATGGAGATGGAATCGATCCGCCTGGTGAAGATGGTCTTCCTTCTGGCGGAGATGAGCTTCTTGATATCTCGTATACAGGATGTGGCAGCTTCTTTGCAGGCAAGTTCTCCGAGAATACGAATCTCAAGATTGTGGGAAGAGGTGAGTGTATCTATGTGAGAGCCTGGAATGCAGAAAAGATCGGTAAGGCCACACACTATGGTGATACGAGAGTTTTGGATCCCGGTCTGTGGGTCGTAGACAACAGGGTTGGCTTGACTGTGGATGCTACAGAAGACACGCCCTGGGGGACAACGCTTTGGTGGGGACCGGCGGACGTCCCGCTTGGGAGGCTGGCCAGGTACTATCGTACGGAACTCCTTCAGAACCGTCCGAATCCCTTCTTGGGGAATACGACAATAGGCTACTGCGTTCCTGGCGTACGAACCTGGGAGATGATGAAGGGTGGAGACAGGAATGCCGTATATGATGAGACTGACCTGAATAGTGTGAGTGTCAGGATATACGATGTGTCTGGGAGGATGGTGAGGAAAGTAGTTGGTGCACACAGGCTGCCCGGCTATCACCAAATCGCCTGGGACGCAAAAGACGACCTTGGGAGAAGAGTTCCCTCGGGCTCATATTTCTGCAGGCTGTCTATTAAGAAGTCAGATGGGTCGGCCAGGACGATTACCAAGAAGATGGTGCTTTTGAAATAAACGACAATATCTTCCCTCCCACACATGCCCTCTGTGATCAGTTTTCGCGCAGAGGGCACTTCCTTTCTACGAAGTACAAAGTACAAAATGCAAAGTACAACGCATAAGGTACGGAGTACAGTACAGAGACCTCAATCCGAAAGCAAGACATTGGAACCACTAGATTACACAAGATTAACACAGATTGAAACCCATCCTCATGGTTCAACCCGAACCAGAAGGATAATCTTGTGGTAATCTGTGAAAATCTGTGGTTCAGAGGCTTTCGAGGAGGTGGGGTCAGGCGTGCACTTTTGGACTTTTGCCCTTTGACCTTGCTCAGGACCTTTGGACTTTTGAAGAATTGCCAATTGTGAATCGGGAAAGAATGAGTAGAGAGTACAGAGGACAAAGGCGCGAGGCGCGTAACGGTTTGTTATATCAGTACTTGGGTTCTAACCGTGGGGCACTGTGGCGGAGTGCAAAAAGCGACAAAACAGAGCCTGTGGAGCGTCTTTTGGAGACTGTTTTCGTGCTCATTTCTGGCACAGTTATTGATGCTTAATGCATACGTGGGGTGCGGTGACTCGGTGGGAAATAGGCAATTGAACGGAAGGTTGGTTGTTACTAAGTGACAATAGCCGAGAGACTTACTAGGTCAAATCCTCTCGCACTGACTTATCTCTACTGCTATGAGAGCCTGGAATATGTTGTTATATTTGTCAGGAACAACGCAATGTGTTGTTACATGCCGTAGGAGGGGTTCTCATGAAACCAAAACTTGTTAGAAGTAGATTCTCGGTGACTGCCCTGGTCGTCATCAGCATCATGTTCTGGGGAGTGACTTTCTCAGGAGACTGGCAGAGATACAGTGTGGATGAGAGGCCGCCAATGGACGTGATTGCCCTGGCTGTTGGAGATGTCGATAATGATGGGGACAATGAAGTGGTAGCTGGAGGAACTGGCTCGGGACTTAGAATTTATGATGGAGCAAAATGCTCCTGGAACTCCGAAGAGATTGTCGCGGGATTGAAGATAAATTCAGTCACAGTTTCAGATGCAGACAATGATGGCGAACAAGAAGTAGTCTGCGGCACAGCCGATAAAAGGGTCATTCTGTATCAGTTCACGAGGAATGAGTGGATTGAACACATAGTCGATGCCAATGCGGGTAAAGCCGTTTTGTCAGTAGCCTGTGGAGACGCCGACAATGACAGCTACATCGAGATCGTCGCGGGGACAGAGGGAAAGAAAGTATACATCTATGAGGGCTCAGGGGATTCGTGGACAAAGACATTGGTCGATGGAAATGCCGTGAACGATGTGATGGCCGTGGCTGTTGGAGATGCGGATGGAGATGGTCAGATGGAGATAGTGTGCGGGACAATGGGGAAGAGGGTTTACGTGTATGAGAAAAACGGGGAATCGTGGGAAAGGAGCGAAGTTGATCGCAAGGTCGGTTCCGCGGTAAGGAGTATTGACATAGGGGATTGTGATGGGGATGGGGCGATGGAGATTGTTGTCGGCACAGACGAGAAGGGAGTGAACCAGTACAAGTGGGACGGATCGTCATGGTCAATGGAGACTATTGACTCGAAAGTGGGAGGAGAGGTTTACGGCGTGAGGATCTGTGACGTGGGTGACGACGTGTCAAGAAGACTGGCTGTCATAGTAAGAAGGAAGAAGGGGAAGAAGGGGAACAAGGGGAACAGACTTCTGCTCTATAAGAAAGGACCGTCTGGCTGGGTTAGCACAGAGGTAGACGCTGAGGTGGAAGGAGAGGCGACAGCTCTCGCCATAGGGGATGCTAATGATGACGGGCACATTGAGCTACTTGCTGGCACATCGAAAAAGAGGAACCTTTTCATCTACGACCAATGGGCATTCTATGGTTTACAAAAAGTGACAGGGACTGATGACATTGTGCTGAACTGGCCGGGTAAACCTGGTATAACATATGAAGTTTTTTATTCCCATCAACCTTACGCGGGATTCCAGTACGTTGCCGGTGTATCTGCGGTGACTGACTCGGTTCAGTGGATTGATGATGGCAGCATTATAGGCGTACACCCCAAGGATGTTGTTGCCAGGTACTACAGGATCAGACTGAAGGGTTTCAAGAACTTTTCCAATACTGTTGGAAAATTCTCTAGAGCACTCGAAACTGAAATGCATCTTGTGTCTATGCCGCTTATCCCTTATTCCACATCCGTACAGGATGTCATCGGAGACCAGCTGACGGGTGCACCAGATGAGTCGTATGCGGACAGAGTGTGGAAGTGGGATGCAGATATTCAAGACTTTGCATACGCCTGGCTTGTTGACGGAGTCGGGCCGCCGTTTGACGGCAAGTGGTGGAGTTCTGGTCATTTCGGACCCTCCACTATGACCCTCAATTTTGGAGAGGGATTCTTCATTCAGACAAGGCACGAGAATCAAATGGTCACCTTTCTAGGCTCTGTGCCAGAGTGTGTCGTCTCCGTGGCTGATATCCGTCCGGGGTTGCAGATGATTGGCACACCATCGCCTGAGATTCTCCCGCTTGACGGTTGTGGGTTCCAGGCTAGCGGCGCAAAAGGAGCTCCGTCCGAGCTTTTGGCTGATAGAGTGTGGTACTGGGACGAGGATGGCCTTTTCTATACATACTCATGGCTTATGGACCGCACTGACGCACCTGAAGACGCCAGATGGTGGTCCTCAGACCCCATGGGCCCGACTAAGATGACTATGATACCAGGGCAAGGTTACTGGTATCAGGCGAGAGGGACTGGATTTGCTTGGAGTTTTGCAAGACAAAGGTGAAAAAATGGAGGTGTCTACATGCAGAAGGCGTGTGTGATTCTCTTGGGATTTGCGTTATGTCTTGTGGTTGCGAATCCGCCATCATCTGGGGCTGGTGTGGTTGCCAACGGGGACGCGTTTAGAAAAGCCATACTGGACGATGTTGGAGTAGCGGTAAACTGGGGCGCATTTCAAAATCCCATACTTGACCATGATGGTTCAGTGATAGACGATGGATGTCTTGTTCAACTCATCTGGGACGCTGATGGAGATGGAATCGATGAGCCCGGTGAAGGTGGCATTCCCTCTGGAGGGGATGAACTTCTGGATGTCTCGTACACCAGACAGGGTTCATTCTTCCCCGGCAAATTCTCGAACAATACAACACTAGGTAACGTGGGTGTAGGTGAGCGCATCTACGTGCGTGCCTGGAACGCAGAGACTGTTAAGAACGCAACTTACTATGGCGATACTAGACTGGTCCAGCCGAGTCTGTGGAGTGTCGGCAACAGCATGAGAATGGCACTGGACGCGACTGAGGGTGGGAGTTGGAGCACGACAGCGCGTTGGTCACTGCAAGGAGTCCTGTTGTGGAGGTTGGAAAGGACCTATTCTGCGGAGCTCCTCCAGAACCATCCGAATCCGTTTAAAGGGCATACCGCCATAACCTATTGGGTTGCGGGTAGACGAGTGTGGGGAATGACCGATGATGGAAAGGACATAATCACCTATTACGGCGGATCTGATAACAACATTGCCAACGTGTCCGTGTACGATGCAACAGGTAGATGCGTTCGCAAATTAGTTGATGAGGCGCGGGTGCCTGGATTTTACCAGGTCGTCTGGGATGGAAGAGACGATCTTGGACAAAAGGTGCCCTCGAGTTCATATTTCTGCAGGCTCTCTACAAAAAACTTAGACGGCTCGGCCACAACGATCACCAAGAAGATGATACTTCTGAAGTAGGGCCGCATGGCGATACGCACCTGCTGCATCCCTCCAGATAGAAACCTTCTGTATGGAACTCTCAGACAGAGGGCTTTTTCTACTCACATTTAATAACATAAGCTGTCAGCTCGAACCCTGTAGGGGCAGGGTTTCCCTGCCCTGGATGGGATTTTGCTTTGGAGTAGCGCCACTTGTGGCGCGAGTGTGCGCCGAGCAGGCTCGGCTACTCCAGATTCATAGCAGGGTGTGGGGGCAGGCCCTTCGACTCCCCTCAGGATACACATGGACTTTTGATAAATCGCGAACTGCAAACTACAGACTATGAATTGACAGGCCGTCGGGCATCAGCTGCCAGCCGGCGTGTTTTCCATTTTCCTAATTTCCAGGGTGCAGGAAGAGGTTGGGAGGAATTTCTCAATTTCGATCTCTTGAGTGTGGGGTAGGGGACCGGGGATGTCTTTTCTCTTGACTCTCACCTATCTCCAGTGTAGTATAAACCACTGGTGGAATCGGGCTTAATTAAGTTTGTGAGGAGGGGTCTGCGTGTGGCTTTCCGATCGAGAGGCTTGCCTCTCCTTTTTCTCATTCTGGCATATCCGTGCCTGGCCCTCTCTTTTGGCGCTGAGACAGAACGCACATCCCTGATAGAAATTGTCGCCCTGGGCCCTGAGAGAGTAGAGATAGAAGTCACCTGTGGCTCTATCGCTAACATGGCGTTGACAGGCGACTCTCTGAGTACCTTTTCGGTTACGATCCCCGGGTTTGATCAAGATTGCACACCTTTTGGCCCCTGTCTGCCGGTCAAGGGCTTTGCCGTTGGCATTCCGGTGGATGCAGACCCCGCAGTCACCATTATTGAGAAGAGTTCTTATGATCTGAAGATACCATCAGGATGGCCAAGCTCGCTGGGGAGTTCTGAGATTCAATCTCCCGTTGAGATTGGACTGGTTGGCTTCATAAGAGATCTGAAAGTTGCCCAGATTCTGATCCATCCCGTCGCTTATCTTCCTGAGACCAAAACCCTGAGGGTTTATGATCACATCAGGTTTGTTGTCAGATTTAAATCCAATTATGCTGGTCCAATTGATGGCCTCGGTACCCAGGACCCTCTGGATAGGCTTCTGTACTCTCTGGTCATAAATCCCGAGCAGTCGAGTAAATACAAGGTGAGAAGGCAAAGAGATAACAGACAAAGCAATCTGCTCGCCGGTGGAACTGAAAGGTATAAGATCCTTGTTCAAGAAGAGGGAATATACAGGATAACTGGTTCTGAGCTTGAGGCTGCGGGCATGGAGATCGAGTGGGTAGACCCTCGTATGATCCACCTTGAAAACCTTGGTCAACCTGTTCCCCTCTATGTCCACGGGGATGCTGATGGGAAGCTGGACGAGGACGACTACCTGGAATTCTACGGAGAAGGACCAAGAGGTGACTATACTTATTTCAACATGTATGCCACTTCTAATGTGTACTGGCTCTTTGTGGGTGATTCTCTAGGTCTTCCCATGATTGAAGAGGATGGTGGTCTTCTGGAGACTGACCCAGCGCAGTTGGAAATGCCGACCTCTTACGATTTCGATGTACACACCGAAGTGGATAACTGGTTCGAAAGGCTTCCCAACGACACCATGGTGCAGCAGGATATGTGGTTCTGGGACATGGTGAGTGCGAGTGAGCAGGCAATAAAGGACTTTCCTCTGGATCTTCCGGATCCGGATTTGGGCTCAGGGGACACCGTTGTGGTGAAACTGGGGCTTCAGGGAATGAGCCATCATGGGGATGTCAACCCCGACCACCACTGCTTATTCTATTTGAGCGGTGCACTTGCAGGTGGAACCTACTGGGATGGACAGCACACGCATGTTTTCAGTTCTGAGGAGGAAGGAACAGGACTGGAAAACACTGTGCTCTCTGAGTCCGGCAACAAGCTTACCATCGTGATGCCCGGGGATACGCCGGCGGGATTTGAGGACAGAGTTCTCGTTAACTGGATTGAGATTAGCTACACAAGGCAGTATAAGGCAGAAAATGATTACATCCGTTTTTCCAAACCTCGCAATGGAAGTATCGGGCTGTATCAGTTCACCATAGAGGGTTTCACGACCCCTGAGGTTTCCATCTACAAACTGGGAAAGAGTAAGCTGGCAAATCTGTCCATAGAGCCTGTCATATTATTTGGGGACACGTCATACCAGGCTGCTTTCCAGACGAGAATAGTCTCTGAGGGTGTGGAGTTTGTGGCCGTCGCGGAATCCAGAAAAAAGAAAGTTGTTTCGCTGGAGAAAGATCAACCTTCTGACCTGCACTCAAGCCTGAATGGTGCCGACATCATAGTCGTGGTGCATGATTCCCTGGCCGTTTCCGCAGAAGAGTATGAGACTTTTAGAGAGTCCCAGGGCTACAGGGTCGAACTGGTGAACGTGAGTGATGTTTACGATGAGTTCAGTTATGGAATAAGAGACGCAAGCGCGATAAGAGATTTCTTGAGGTATGCCTATTTGAATTGGATTCCTCCCGCTCCTTCGATGTGTGTTCTGATTGGCGATGGTAGTAGTGACGATAGAGACCTGAACAAGAGGGGAGGGAACCTGATCCCTGTTCACGTTGAGAGGTCCATCTACAGCGGGCTGGTGGCCAGTGATAACTGGTACGCTTGCATCATCGGCGATGACTTTCTCCCTGATATGATTGTCTCCAGGTTTCCTGTATTGACTCGCCAGGAGCTTTCGTCTGTCATAGAAAAGCTCAAAAGGCATGAGGACAGATCCACCGTGGGTGCATGGAGGGGGAGAGTGCTCTGTGCTGCGGGTGAAGGAGGGGGCTTCGGGGTAAGATTCAGAGAGCTGATGGAAGACAGCATCGCGAAAATCTACCTTCCAATCTGGGCTGACGGAAAGAGGGTATACGCAGAGCATCTGCCCGGAGTTGACCCTGACCCCTTTTACGGAGACAAGGGCGATCTTTTCGGCTTCTTAAATGATGGTGTGTCGGTAGTCCAGTATCTCGGCCACGGAAGTGGAGGGACTTGGTCCAACCCTTATCTTTTGACTCCCCAGGATGTGCCGGACCTGGACAATACGGGTAAGATACCAGTGGTGGCGAGCTTCACATGTTTCACTTCCGTGTTCGACCAGCCCAGCAGACAAGGCCTGGGTGAAGCGTTGTTCCTCGAACCGGAAGGGGGCGCAGTCGCGGTGATCGGGGCAACATCCCTCGGCTATTTCTGGGAGGATGTGGACCTGGCGCGCTCATTCAACCAGACGATGGTGGAGGATTCCACAAGAACCGTGGGGTCGCTCTTCTATGGTTCAAAACTGAACTACGCATTCTCCAACTATGGAGGCTACGCCGCCACAATGATTAAGTGCTACTGCATGCTGGGTGATCCCGCCTCCCGGTTCTCATTACCAGTTCGAGAAGTTGAAGTGGGTGTCTATCCCCGGTCTGTGGGCAAAGGCGACAGCGTGAGATTGGAGTTGCGTTTGACTTCGCAGAAGCCGGATTCCGCGTTCGTCTGTGTGAGCGATTCAGCCGGCACCTTTGGTGAGACAGTCATTCCGCTGGCTGGTGGCCAGGGAGCGATCAGCTTTGAGGTACCTATGGGAGTCAAGTCGGGAATGGCGTTGGCCAGAGCCTATGCGTGGGATACAGAATCGGCATTTGACGCTCTGGGCGCCGCGGAGTTCGCCATCTCATCGCCGTCCATCTATCTGGTAAAGACCATTCCCCAGAAGCCCGGACCATGGGATTCGGTTCACGTGATGGCCTGTATCCAATACAGTCCTGGGATCGACTCGGCAAACACCTACTGGGCAAGATCGAGAAGCCCTCAAAACTGGAACACGATAGGGATGACAGCCATTGCCGGAGATACCTTCCAGACCTCATCGCCTATTCCTCAACAAACTCCGGACAAGCCGGTCTGCTATAAGGTAGTTGCGTACGGGTCAGATGGAAAGACGCTGGAGAGCGCGCTGTACTCATACCAGGTCCCGGATAGACCTAATCTCCTTCTCCTCAGCGAGGAAGACATCTACCTTGGAGGAGAAAGAAGGGTCACGTTGTCTGCGAAGGTCTTCAACACCGGAAGCGTTGAGGTTGACTCATGTCCGGTCCTATTCAAAACTCTTCCTGACAGTCTTTCCATTGGCGAAGGTTGGGCCTCTGTGCCGGTCCTCGGGTACGGGGAGGCTTCTGTCCCCTGGTCCCTCGGAGGGTTGCTCTGGAGTGTCTATGTCGAGATAGACCCTGGAAACGAGATTGATGAGTCTCGGGAGGATGACAACTCGAGCATCAACTCACCAACCACAATCATCGTGGATAGATTCAATGTCTCAAAGGAATCCGGCACCTCAGGATGGGTGAGCAGCATTGACTCCAATCTAGTTTGCAGCATACCATCCGACGCTGTGAGCGACAGCGTTGTACTTCAGATTCAGGTTGTAGAACCGCACGTGATGGAACAGCCGAGTCTGAGGTTTGCCGCCCTTCCAGGTTTCAAATCGGGAGGTGCGTACAAGCTCTCCCTTGCTGATAGCAGTGACACTCTGCTGTCGGGAAAGGAAATGGTCCTCAAAATGAGATTCGACAGTGAGGACTCCTTGAATAACGAGGAGCTGGATCTCATGGGAATCTACGCGTTCAATCCGCTCACTTTGAAATGGAAAAAGTACGGAGGCCAAATAGATTCTTCAGAGATGAGTCTTCAGGCGAGAAAGCTTCGGGAGTATGCAGTGATCACGAGCGGTGACGTTCAACCACCTGAGATCAAAGTCTCTGTCAAGGACCAGGCCTTTGCCAGTGGAGACTTTGTCCCCGCCAGCCCTGCAATTTCTTTTCTCCTGATAGACGACAATGGCATTGATATGGAGAAAGGGCTTCTTCTGGTTCTGGACGGTGAGGATGTTGGGATTGCGGACTATGTGTACCCTGGAATATTTGGTGATGCAAATGAGGTGCAGGTCGGTTTTTACCCTCATCTAACAGATGGTCCTCATACCATAAGGGTTGGTTGCTGGGACTGCTCTGGCAATTTCAGAAGTTTGGACTTCGCCGTACAGGTTCAGTCCGAATTCCAGGTGACAGGCCTGGGCAACTACCCCAATCCCGTAGAGTCAAGAGAGACCGTTTTCGCATTCACCATGACTGCAGTCGCCGATGAGGCTGAGCTGAGGATTTACACACCTTCGGGAAGGCTCGTCAAATCGTTCGACAGAGGGAGATGGCGGGATCTCAAGGAGATAGGGTATCATGAAGTGGTCTGGAACCTGACAGACGAAGATTGGTTTCCAGTAGCGAATGGTCTCTACTTCTATATGTTCAGGGCTAAGATAGAGAATAAGACCATAAAGGAGACGGGCAAATTGGCGGTATTGAGATGAGTTTTAGGCTGGGCATAGGTATTGTTGCAGTAGTTCTTGTGTTTCCTGTTACATCATCAGGGGGAAGATATGCCGGCGACTTCCTGGACATTGGGGTGGGGGGAAGGGCCCTGGGTATGGGGGGAGCTTTTGTTGCTCTGGCCAACGATGGTAGTGCGGCGTTTTTCAATCCTGCTGGTTTTGGACAGCTTGAAAAGAAGGGAATAACCCTTATGCACACCTGGCTCTTTATGGGGATGGCGAACTATGACTTTTTGAGTTTTGCCGGCCCTGTTGGAGACGGTCTTGGCATAGGCCTCTCGTTGGTAAGGCTGGGCGTGGACGAGATTCCCATCTTTCCCGAGCTTTCAGGAACACCTGATGAAAGGAGAGACTCCCTGGAGTTGAGGCCTGACGGTACGCCTCTGGGGTATTTTCAAGATGCGGAATATGCCGCTTACCTGAGCGTGGGCAAGGCTATCACTTACGAGTTTGGAAAAGGTGTGAGGTATGTCGCCATTCCAATTTTCATATGCATCGGAGGGAACGCCAAGTACCTGCACCAAAGTCTTAAGGATAAGACAGGCACAGGCATTGGAGTTGATTTAGGAGCGATCTTTGCTATAAACTTAAGGGACATATTCACGGGAGCATTTCCAGGGAGGCTCTCGCTGGGAGTAGATGTGATGGACATCGGCGGTACAAAGATCACCTGGAACACCAGGAGCCAAAGGGCAGACGAGATACCCTTGAATTTCAGGTATGGCGCGAGCTTGAGCCAGGAGATCGATCTCCTGCGGGGTGAAGTCACCCTGGCCTGGCAGGCCGACACGAGATACGAACAGAAGAATTCCTACGGTGCAGAATATTCATTACTGAAAAAAGTGGCAGTCAGAGCCGGATATACTGGCAGTGATCTAACTCTTGGTGCAGGAGTGTCCGGGCCGTACAACTCCACTCTGGACTATGCATTCATGAATCACCAGCTTGACAACACTCACAGGGTGAGTTTTGCCTTATGGTTTTGAAGAATCTCTTGCTTTATGCCGCTTTGGTTGCGCTTGTGTTGACTGCATCCTGCAAGGAGGAGATCGATACGAATCCTCCTGAAAGCCCATACCTTCGACCACACACAGCAGAAACGGACACGCTCCCAGTAGAAGTGGGGACCGACGCGAAACCTGAGTGCCAGTGCATACTCGTGGAATGGATTCCAAATACAGAGGAAGACCTGAAGGAGTATGAGATATTTCGCTCATCTAACCCGACCTCCGGGTTCATCTCCCTTACCATCCGTCCTGCGGGTGAGAGCACATACACTGATAACAGTGTACTGCTGACCAAATACTACTACTACATAAAGGCGAGAGATCAATCAGGCAACACGAGTGAACCATCCACAAAAGTGGACTACGAGCTGACGGCCAAGGCTGTGCCCACGAGCCCTGCAAAATCGGACACAGTCTTCACAGATTCTGTAAGGTTTGGATGGACTTGGGAGGGAGGGCTTGAGGGTGCGTTTTTGGTCAAGTTGTACTCTGACAGCGATGATTCAACCTGCTGGATGGGATGGACGAACGCCTATGACACGCTGAGGGCATACTCTCCTTCTCTTCCTGTCGGTGATTACAAGTGGCGGGTGGATTATATTGGAGATGTCACTTTTAGCGAGGACAAGGGTTCGGAGTCGAAAGAGGTTCCCTTCTTCAAAAGGTAACCGGGAGGTCAGTTTTGAAGGCAGCCTTCGTGGAAAAAATCTCTGATTTCGATGGCCAGGAAGTCGAGCTAAAAGGGTGGCTCTACAACAAACGGTCAAGCGGTAAGCTCGTTTTCCTGTTATTAAGAGACGGGACCGGCACAATCCAATGTGTCGTTTCAAAGGCCGATGTGGACAGAGAGTTCTTTGAAAGATGCGAAAAACTTCCTCAGGAGAGTTCTCTCATTCTGAGGGGATCGGTAAGAAAAGATGCCAGGGCGCCAGAGGGATACGAGTTGGTCGTCAAAAGTGGCGAGATAGTACAGCAGGCTGAAGAGTACCCTATAGGCCCGAAGGAACACGGCGTCGCGTTCCTTCTGGAACACAGGCATCTATGGATAAGGTCCAGGAAACAGCATGCGATCTTGAGGATAAGGGCTGAAGTGATGAGGGCGTGCAGGGACTTCTTTGATGAACGGGGGTTTGTTCTCGCAGACACACCCATCTTCACTCCTGCGCCATGTGAGTCGACATCGACGCTTTTTGAGACCAGGTATTTCGACCAGATGGCCTATCTCACCCAGAGTGGCCAGCTTTACAATGAAGCGACCTGCATGACATTTGGGAAGTCTTACTGCCTTGGCCCGTCATTCAGGGCAGAAAAGTCGAAGACGAGAAGGCATCTTACAGAATTCTGGCAGGTTGAGCCGGAGGTGGCCTATGCAGACCTCGGTGACATATTGAATCTGGCTGAGCAGCTTGTTACCTACATAGTAGAAAGAGTGCTGGAAAAGAGAAGGAAGGAATTGGATGTACTCGAACGTGAGACTGCACCGCTGGAGAGGGTTAGCACTCCATTTCCAAGGATTGAATATAAAGATGCTGTGGCTGCACTGAGAGAAAGCGGGCTGGACATATCTGAGGGGAGTGATTTTGGCGCTCCACACGAGACAGAGCTTTCTATGAATCAAGAGAAGCCGTTCTTCGTCATCAAGTATCCGGCCAGGTGTAAGCCATTCTATATGAAGAGAGACCCGGATGATGAAGCGCTTGCTCTGTGTATGGATTGTCTTGCGCCCGAAGGCTATGGTGAAATAGTAGGAGGTGGACAGAGGGAGGATGACCTGAACATTCTCCTCAGCAGGTTAGATGAGAACAACCTGCAGAGAAAGGATTTTGAATGGTATCTGGACCTACGGAGATACGGTTCAGTCCCCCATGCTGGATTTGGGATGGGCATAGAAAGGATCGTCGCTTGGATCTGCAAGATTCAGCACCTGAGAGAGACGATTCCGTTTCCAAGAATGCTTGATCGTGTATATCCCTGACGGAGGCTCTCAGAAATGATAGAAGATTTGAAGTCGTCGTTCCCAAAGGTTAAATTTGGTCGGCAGTGTATTGTCTATGAAGGAGTGAAGATAGGAAAAGGAACGACTGTTCACCACCTTGTCGTCCTCGGGATGCCTCCCAGGGGAAAGTCTGAGGGGGAACTCGCGACGCGCATAGGGGGTTCGTCTATCATCAGGCCTTTCACCACCATCTATGCAGGGTGTGAGATTGGAGATTTTCTGCAAACCGGCCAGGGGGCGTCCATCAGGGAAGACAACATCATCTCTGACAGGGTCTCAGTGGGAACAAATTCCGTTCTTGAATTCGGGAACCGAATAGGCAAAAATGTGAGGATTCATAGCAACTGCTTTCTGGAAATGGTCACTGTGGAGGACAATGTGTTTATTGGCCCGGGGGTGGTGTTTACTGATGACCCTCATCCCATGGGCTGCCCTCGTTACACAGAGTGCCGTGGCGGGGTCAAAGTGAAGAAGCTTGCTCGTATTGGAGCCGGCTGTGTCATCCTCCCGGGCGTTACCATTGGCAGAAACTCTCTGATAGGAGCTGGGAGTCTGGTTGTCAAGGATGTGCCTGACGATGTTGTGGCGGCAGGGCATCCTGCGAACGTCATCAAGAAAATCGATGAGCTTGTATGTCCGCCGGGTTTCTTTGAGAGACCCTATGTGTGGCCTCCATATGAAAAGCAAGCTTGAGATTTCTCTTTGTTAAGTGGAGGGATTAGGAAAATGCAGGTGCCATTTCTGAATCTGAAGGCCGAATATGAGAGCCTGAGACAGGATATTGACAAAGAAATCCACGACGTCCTCGATAGTGGGTATTTCGTGCTCGGAGAGAAAGTGAAAGAGTTCGAAAAGGAATTTGCGGAGTATCTCGGGGCCGCACGAGTGGTGACCGTCAATTCAGGCACAAGTGCTCTCTATCTTGCTGTCCGCGCCCTGAACATAGGTCACGGTGACGAAGTGATAACCACTGCCAACACATTTGTGGCCACGTGCGAGGCGATAGCTATGACGGGGGCGACTCCCAGGCTGGTAGATGCGCTTCCCGAAACGTACAACATGGATCCAAAGAGGCTCAAGTCAGCGATTAATAGCAAGACAAAAGCATTGATGCCTGTTCACCTTTATGGACTTCCTGCTGATATGGAAGAGATTATGGGGATTGCGAGCGAGTTTGGTATTCCTGTGATTGAGGATGCGGCACAGGCTCATGGGGCTGAGTGCGTTGTTTATGGGAAGACGATGAAGGTGGGAACCATTGGAGATCTGGGATGCTTTAGCTTTTATCCGAGCAAGAATCTTGGCTGTTACGGTGAGGGTGGCGCGGTTGTCACCAACAGTGATGAGCTTGCTGCGAAGGTTGAGATGCTGAGGGACCACGGCCAGGAGAAGAAGCACCTGCACACTGAGATTGGGGGTAATTTCAGGATGAGTGCGTTTCAGGGAGCTGTTCTGAACGTCAAGCTGAAGAGGTTGGATGAGTTCAACAGAAGGAGAATTGAGCTGGCGGAAGTATATTCGAAAGGCCTTGCGGACACCCCGGTCGTATTACCGAATTCAGAAAAAGAAAAGACCCACGTCTATCATCTTTATGTGGTCCAGACGGACAGGCGTGACGAGGTTAGAGAGCATCTGAACGAACAGGGGATAGGTACCGGAATCCACTTCCCGATTCCCATCCACTTTTGTGATGCTTTCCGATACCTTGGATACAAGAAGGGAGATTTTCCTGTTTCCGAAGCTCTCTCAAGAAGAGTCCTCTCATTGCCGATGTACCCTCAGCTAAAGGAAGAACAGGTCAAGTTGACCTCGAAGACCATAGCTGAGTTCCTCTCGTAGAGTATTTACCTCAGGAACCAAATCAACCCTGCTGTCACCAAGGCGACCCACTTGTGGTTCAGTGTGTGTCATCCTTTTGAACACCCACCAGAGATATGGAAGATATGTCAGAGTGGTTGAATACACTCATATACCGCGTTTTGGTGTGTTAGTTGCTCAGATTCAAAGGGCAGATGAACTGCGGCACGGACTTTGCTAATCTCACTACGAGGAGGAATTACACCAGAGTTCGAAGGAAGGAGTCGGTAACTTCATTCTTGTGCTGATGGATAATCTATCGACTCACGTGAACCGTACTTATTGCTTAGACCAAAGGGGGGGTGATAACTCTTTACACCATCACATATAGCATATGCCTCACGCCCTCTCCGATGGCGTGGGCCTATTTCGTTTTCTATTTTCGTCTTTTGTTTCTTGACCTGCGGAGATAGACATGATAACATACGAAAGAGAAATAGATTCGAGGCTGTCCACTCTGTGTTCTACTAGTACAGGAGACAAAGTGAGATACTGCTTATCAATCTTCTTTGTCATCATCCTGTTCGGATCCTCTGCCTTTGCGGAATGGAACAGAACGAGCGGTCTTATTGACATACCAACCGCGAAGACAATGCCAGCCAATGTCGCAAGGGCCAGTTCGAATTGGTTCTTCACTTTCGGGCAGGACTCCCTGCATAGCATGGATGCGGATTTCAGCCTTTCCTACGGGATAATGAACCGGGCAGAGCTTTCAGCCTACATGCTTACCTCGAAGGATTACGCGGCCAGCATCGCATTTAAAATCACTGACGAGAACGGGGCAATCCCTGCTCTCGGGCTGGGCATTCAGGATATAACCGCAAACCAGTGGATCAGCTCGCTGGGCAGTGGGGACACGACTGGATTCTCAGACGATGTGGACTACCTGACAGTATCCAGGCGGAATCCTGAGAGATTCTCAGCCTACCTTGTTGCCACCAAGACTCTGGGTCGTCTTGGTGAGTACACTCTCGGAATTGGAAGAGGGAGATTCGTTGGTTATGGACCGAGAAGCCAGGCCTTTAATTCCGATATGTTCTTTGGAGGCGGCAGAGATACAGCGAATCAGCACCTGGATGCTGTTGGCCTCTTCATGGGTGGGAAAGTGCAGGTCGTATCCAACCTTTACGCGCTGGGTGAATTCGATGGGAGGGACGTGAATGTTGGATTGAGCTATGAACATCCCATTTTCAGCGTGCATGTCGCCATGACCCATGTAGAGCAGCTAACAACGCCTGCGGCAGTCTGGAGTGTTGATCACCATGCCAGGCTGGCCATGGGTATTTCAGCTGACAATTCGTTCATACGCATGGCGCCCAGTGCGGGAATCCTGGCGGGCAGTGTGACGGATGCAGCAACTGGTGCCCCACTGGTAGCACGAATAAGCCTGGTAGGAACTGGTAAGCCAAGCATAAAGACTGAGCGTGGTGCAGGTATCTATGCGATTCATATTGAACCTGGCACATATGTGGTGAGAGTTGTGGCAGAAGGATACAAGTGGAAGCAGGTGACAGAGAGGGTCTTGTCCGGCAAGACCACAGCCCTTAACATAGCTTTGAGCCCGAAGATTCCACCAGCAGTCGTTCGAGAAATCAAGAGGCGGCTGAATGATGGGTACAACTACTACCTCGCCGGCAATTATCGCCGGGCCATTTCAGAATGGAGCAGAGTTCAGGAGCTTAATCCAGGCAACAAGAAGGCAAAGGACTATTTGAACACTGCAAGGCGGAAGGTCGCAGAACTGATAGCATCTCTCCGCTCCAGCGCACTGACATTCGAGGGGCAGGGCAGGCTCGGGATGGCGGTAAGCAAGTGGAACGAGGTTCTGAGCCTGGATCCTCTGAATAAGGAGGCCAAGACCTCTATTGCCAGCCTCAGGGCAAGACTGGTTGCAAAGAAACCCAAACCCAGGCCTAAACCTAAGCCTAAACCAAAACCCAGGCCAAAACCTAAACCCAAGCCTACTGTAAAGCAGCCTTCCAAAGAGGAGATAGAGGCGACCTATAAGGCAGGAGTTTCTCTCTACTTGAGCGGCAAGTACAAGCAGGCTATTAGCAAGTTTCAACAGGTTCTCAAAGCAAATCCCAATCATTCGGGCGCCAAGAATTACCTACAAAAGGCAAGGGCGAGGCTAAAAGCAATAGAAGGATAGCGAATGAAAAGGCGGCTCTTTCGAGCCGCCAATTTTTTTGCTGAGGGTTCGGCCGATCGATAGCCCAACACGGCCAAGTTCAGTTTAGCTTGGCTTCTTCTGTTTCCTTTGCCTCCACGATATAATTCTTGGCTCCGCATCTTCCGATCCGAATATCCAGCTGCAGCCTTGTACTTCCAGCCAGTATTCCGTGGTATAATAGAGGCAGTTGTGAACAACGTCAGCGATTTCCGCGCCTCTCAAGTATACCCTGTCTGCCTCCAGTCTTCTGTGGAAGTGACATTCGCCAGTGGAGTACACCAGGCCGTACATGTCTGCAGGTATGGGAGAGGAGATTCCCTGGTCGTCGAATTCGACCATGCCATCAGAGACTATGAGGGGCAGAGAATCCGGTTGCTGGTGGTAGTACCTCATCTGGACCAGTAGACCCTCACACACCAGACACGCATTCATTTCTATTCTGTCCGGCCGACTGGTAAATGTGACTGGGCCGTCCACCTGGATTACTCGTTTGTTTAACTCATACACACGAACACTCTCTGAGGCTACACTATCCCATTCGATACGAAAGTTGGAGGACATGTATGTTTTCAATTCCGCATCTGAGGCGAAGTGGAGGCCATCTGATGGGTCATCCGCTATCTGCTCCAGCATCTCCCAGATAGGGTAAGGCATCTCCAGTGCGACAATGGTTGAATCACCCGGCGGAGTGCCCCCAGGCAACGTCTTCACCTCTCCCTCCACATACCCGTCTATCCACATGCTCCCCACACTGTTGACGAGGTCGTATGTTCCAGTCCACTCTCCGCTCTCATAGTGTCTCTCGTACGTATCCATAAGAGTTACATCTCCATTGGCAGGACCCAGGTTCCACTCCGGAATTGAACCTCTGCCGAATACGAACCCCCATGACTCTATCTTCAAAGAGGCACACTTGAGGTCTCCGTACACCACGGATGAGTCGTTGCACTGGAAATACTTGTCTCCTATTAACATATAGCCCAGGCATGTCGCACTACCGATCAGTCGGGTTCCTGCATCCAGGTCGAGATTCCCATTTGACCATGCGTCCGCGTATATTCTCATGCCTGGCACACCATGATTGTCTATGTGCAAGTTTGTGTTCGCAAAGTAAGAGTGAACAAATGCAGGAATGATATCGAACCTCAGGGTCACCTCTACAGCTCCACTATTGCCGGCATAAGTCCCGTATGAGACAAAAGTGACGTCTACGCCTACCGGGCTGTCCACGACGACAGTATATGTGCCTCCAGCATATTCAGCGTCTGTCACTCCGTCCCAGCCTTTGTTCCCCCAAAGCTCCTTGATCGCCCTGTTTGCCCCTGCCTCTGCAACATAGAATGCGTTCGTGGCCAACCTGTCATCAGTTGCCGATCTTGTCTCATTTCTGGAAATCGATACATAAGCAAGTCCGAACAGGCAGATGACCAGTATGCTGACAATCGCGATTGGCAGGGCCATACCAGACTGATCCCTGATTCTGGGTTTGAATCTATGCTTAAACATTTTAGTTCTCCCTCCTGGTGAATGTTCCATCTCCATTGTTGAGCCAGATGTGTACTATGCCTACACCCCCTCCTACATCAGTGCCCGCAACGATATCATTGTCCCCGTATTCGTCTTCCACGAGGTCGCCTATATCCAGGCCTGTAAGCTTGCCTGTATGGGAGTAGCTTGTATCAGACTCCGTCAGAGCGCCTGTTCCTTGGTTGTACCAGACGGTCAAGACTCCATCCTCTGTCCCTGCTGCCACATCCAGATCACCTAGAGTATCTTCCTGAACGTCACCTATTGCAATTGACAGGACGCTTTCGGAGAGAGAATAGACGTAGTCTGGGGAGGATGGGAATGTCCCGGCCCCATTATTGAGCCAGACCTCCATCTTGCCTGCACTGGTTCCACATACCACGTCTATGTAACCATCACCATTCAAATCACCTGTGTCCAGAGCTCTGACCCTGTCAGAAGCGCGGTACACACCATCTGTGTGAAAATCTCCTCCTCCATCGTTAAACAGAATCTCCAGGTCCTTGGCTTCTGTGCCGGCTGCAATGTCCAGATCGCCAAGTGTATCCTCCCCGAAGTCTGCCAGGCACAGGGCGTTCGGTTTTTCGAAGTGTGTGACTTTGACGTGGAAGGTGAGGTTCGCATTGCCGTCGTTCAACCACACTTCCGTTTTCTTTTCGTCAGTGCCGGCCAATACATCTATGTCTCCATCTCCGTCTATGTCTCCCGCAGCGCCTGACCTGCCGCTCCTGCGCAATGCATATGCGAAAGATGAGTCTGCAAAGTCACCGTTCAAATCGTTCATGGCCAGCTCAATCCTCTTGGCCTTTCTCAGAATCAAACAAACGTCGGTCTTCAGGGAGTCGAAGTTACCAAGCGCCATGCCAATAACCTCTCCTTCGGCGTCGAAAATAATTTCTTCCATTGAGTACAGATGCCCGAAGCCATCATTTCCCATGTTAAGAAATACCGAAAGATCTACAGTATCGGACTTATGGCTAACAAATATGTCCGGATCGTCATTGTTGTCCTCTCCGAAATCCCCAATTGTGACTTTGACTATCTCTCCTACTTCTATTTGCCCCCCCAGAAGTCCCCTTAGGAGCACACGAGTAGTATCGTCAACCGGCCCGTCGGTTGCCTTAATCAGAACATCGCCTTGAGTATTGCTGGCTCTCATCGTTCTGTAGTAGAGTCCGTTTCCGCTGTCTTCCACGCCAGTGGCCCAGGTGGCTCCAGGCATGTTTTCATCAAAGTCTATGGTTACCGGTTCACCAGGGAGAGAATCACCCTCACCTGAAAGCACAAGGGCGGTAATGACCGAGGTGTACGTAGTGTCAGCAATAATTGTGTCTGGCTCAGCCCATATTTGTAGGTCAGTGGGCCCGACAATGGTGCTCATGGGTGTAATAGCTGACAACGCCTCACAAGTAGCAGTCACTGTATCGGTCCCGGCGGACAAAGATGCCTTGTATTTCCGGGTGTATTTGCCGTTTCCTTTGTCCTCGACGCCCCCTTCCATTGTTGCGCCTGTGTTGTTCGAGGTGATTTCGATGCTGACGGTTTCTCCTGGTATCTGATTCCCCAATGAGTCAAAGACTATGGCTGTCAAAATAGATATCGAGTTGCCGTCAGCGATAATCGTATCTGGATCAGCTTCTACTGAGATGGAATCCGGCTCTCCTGTCAGCAAGATAGTCTCAGTGGCGGCTAGGATGGCCGTAGAGTCAACGGCCATTATGAGCACATCTCCCGGGGTTGTCGAAGAGTAGTAGGTGGAGGAGTAGGTGCCATCCCCATTGTCGATCATCTGTTCAGGTGAAATGCTTCCTCCTCCGGAAACGATGAAACAATAGACAGAATCGCCTGCTACTGCAGCGCCGTGGGTTGTCACCGTGGCTGTGAGGTTTGAGATTGATGAGCCATCTGCCCTGATAATATCGGGGTCGGCAGCGAGGGTGATTATTGTGTCTCCGACGGTTCCACCACCTCCAAACGCCAGAAGTCTCAGATTTCTGGGGCTCATGCTCGAAGAGACGGCATATGGCCTGTATCCTCCGTGCTTGTCTGGTGCGGCCCGTTCGAAAACGACACGTACAGTGATTAGCCTTATGTCTATCAGGTCGTTTTTCTTATTACCGTTAAGATCCTTTAAGGGATCGACCTGTTTTGGGCTGGAAATTGGGTCGAGTAGATCCACCCTGTCTGAATCATAGAATCCCAGCACAAACGATGTAATGCCAACGGCTAGAGGCAGCCCTGGGTTCTCTCCACCTATCGACTTGTAGAGAATACGGTCATTTGGATTAGGTGTGTTGCCCAGTTCTGAGGAATGGCTCAAATAGTACCTTATGGTTTCAGTCATGCCATTCTTGTCCAGGTCTGCGACCATGACCAGCTCGTTTTCTTTGGCGGTAATTATGCCGAGTTCTCCTGCTGCCAGACCATAGCCGGCTAACCTGAAATCCTCCACAAGCCTTCTCATGGTTCTTCTAGCCCTGTAGGAGGTTCGCGCCTCGCTCTCTCCGCGCATGAGAGCTTCTTTTGACCCGAAGACGATTGAATAGATTGCTGCCATGATTATGCTTCCGACTATCATAACCACGAGGAGCTCTACCAGCGAGAAGCCCCGGTCTTTCACTTTCAGTTTTATATTCATTTCAGATGCCCCTGTAATAGGCCACTGATGAGAAGGTGGCCTTGTATTCAAATCTCTTGGATTCCACTCTCACAATGATCTTCTTGTACTCAGTTCTAACCAGTGATGCGGGACCCTCCAAACTGTCACTATCGGCATAAACCACTTTCACCGTTCTTTTGAAATCGGGCTCAAAGGGAACGGGGTCCTCTACGAAGTTGGAGTAGTCATCCATATCATCAAACGTGCTCTTGTCTCCTGCAACCTCGTCGGCATCAAGGGGAAACCCGTTCAAGGTATCTCCTGGATTCTTGTAGTCTGTAAACTGGTACGGAAGTCTTGTCCTGAAAGGATTGTCATCACCGACTATAGCCTCATCAAATGCTTTGGACTGTACTTCTTCCATCATCTCCTGGGCGAGTATTGTAGCTTCAGTCTGCACCCTGGCGTTGAAAATTGCGGCACCTCCCATGACGAACACCTGACCCATGTTTAGTAAGCCCACCGCGAAGATCGCGGAAGCTACTAAAACCTCAATCATTGAGATGCCCTTATTGTTCTTGAGAGTCTTGACCATCTGCACTTCACCTCCACTTAGGCTCTGAATCGTTACATATCTGGAACGTTTTGTAACACTACAGGCATGAAAGGTATCACCCCTTGACTCAAAGTCGTATTCTCGATGGCCTCGTCCTGCCTGTGATTGCATACACCGTCCTCTTTAACGTTTTATCGCTTAAGGACTTCCGGCTCCAATCACCTACTTGCCAGAAAGTCTTCAGGCTTCGGTAATTTAGCCCGAGCCCATTCAGCCTGTCTAGAGTGCAAGAAGTGTGCCGCTTAATGCCGTTGAGAGGTCATATCTTCATGGCCCGGGGCCACGATTGGGCCAATTGTGGTAGTCTCTCACATCGGGCCGTGGCGAAGCGTAACAACATCCGGAAACAGGCAGGCACGGAAGCGACCAGGGCTGGTAAAGCGCTGACAGGCGACACTTGAGTATGACAGAACCACTACTTAGCTGTAAGAAGGACCCCTGGCATCTTGAGCTTATAGCTTACAGCTATTGGTCAAGGAGGACGGGTTTGCTCCCATTGAGATTGCTTCGCCCGCCTTCGCTCTTCTTAGCTACCCCACTTCACCCTCCGTGGCTCCGTTGGACTTCGCGTCGGGCTCGCAATGACAGGTTTGTTTTGTTCTGCGCATTATTGGTCAGCCGTAACCTCTAGCACTCTTGGGAATGCCAGCGCAAAACGGGGCAGTCGAAAAGAAGGAGATGTCATTGCGAGAAGCGTCAGCGACGAAGCAATCCAGTGAGGAATATATCACTGTGAGATTACTTCGTCGTCACTCGATAAACTCCCTTCGATTTCTCTCGGGACAGGCGGAATTTCGCAATTTCTAAGGCTCGGGGAAGGGCGGATGTGAATTTCGTTATTTCCACCCTTGCGGCTTTTCAATTTGATATTTGCACTCTGCAATCTGCAATTTGATTTCAGGGGGGGGTAGTCAGACCGGTCTGAGTTTAAGGTGTTGACATGTGTTTTTGGGGACAATATACTTGGGTATCAAGGTTGGGAAGAAGTTGAGATTCGGGTTTCACATCTCTATCAGTGGTGGGTTTTCGAAGGTTCTGAAGAGGGCTGGGGCCAAGCAGTGCCAGACCATACAGCTATTTTCACGAAATCCACGCGGGTGGAAGTACCGCAGCCTTGATGGCGAGGAGGCAGAGGCACTGAGGGCCGGTCTCCCTGATTCAGGCATAGGTCCGGTCTTTCTTCACATGCCCTACCTGGCTAACCTTGCGGCACCCAGCAGAGGTCTCTTCAAGAAGTCATTAGAAAGCTTGGAGGAGGAGTTGAGAAGAGCGCCGCTAATTGGTGCCCAATACGTAGTAATGCACGTTGGCCATCGACTCGGCTCCACTGAAAAACACACCTTCAAGAGAGTTGCCTCTGGCGTGAATGGCGCTCTATCCGAGGTAGACAACCATGTGTGTCTCTTGCTTGAGACGACTGCCGGCATGGGTAGCGAAATAGGCCACACATTTGCGCAGGTGGCAAGGGTCATTGACAGTATTGAACAGAAAGATAGGGTGGGGGTATGTCTCGATACTGCACACGCTTTTGAGGCAGGCTATGACTGGTCATCAAAAGAGGGGCTCGAGGAGGCCTTGGACGGGTTTGGAAGGGAGATCGGTTTCCAGAAGCTGAAGCTGATTCATCTGAACGATTCCAAGACTCCTCTTGGTTCAAGGGTCGACAGACACTGGCATATTGGAAAGGGGTTCATTGGAATGGATGGCATGAGAATGTTGATAAATCACCCGAAATTGTCAGGCCTTCCTGCCATCATGGAGACTCCACGGACAAGCGACGAAGACGACCTGGCAAACCTGAGGGTGGTCAAGAGGCTTTCAGAATGAGATGGGTTGAGATATCTGTTCTGGTTGTTTCGTTTCTTGTGATGTTCATTGGCGTCATTGGGGCGATAGTGCCTATGATTCCGGGTCCTCCACTGGTGCTGGCCGGTGCGTTCATCTACGCAGCGTACACACACTTTGCTGTAGTAGGCTGGAAGATTATTCTCCTGCTTTCTGTCCTGGCTGCCATCGGTGTGCTTCTCGATTACAGTGCTTGGGTCTTTGGGGCAAAGAAGCTGGGAGCTACAAAACTTGGGGTCGGTTTTGGGGTCCTCGGTCTGATTGTGGGTCTTTTCTTCCTTCCCTGGGGTCTCATAGTCGGACCTCTTGTTGGTGTGGGGATAGGAGAAGCCATAGCCAAGCGAAAGGGAGTTCCCGCACTGAAGGCTAGCGCAGGGTCTTTGCTGGGGGTGTTGGTGGGAGTCATTGTCAAGTTCCTCATTTGTTTTGTAATGATAGCGATCTTCATTCTCGCACTAGTTCTGTGAATCCGGATGGCGGGTACTGTCATCGTCTTCCGCACGGGGTGGTGTTGCCAATCAGAGTCATTGCAGGAACCCTGAAGTCAAGGCTTATGAAAACCCCCAGAGGAGGCATGGTGCGTCCCACCTCTGATCGGGTCAGGGAATCGCTCTTCTCTATTGTGGAAAGAGATGCAGAAGACTGCTGTGTTCTTGATCTTTTTGCCGGGGCTGGTAGCCTGGGTATTGAGGCCATCTCAAGAGGAGCCAGCCACGTGACCTTTGTGGAAAACTCTCCGCAGGTAGTGGCGATACTGAAGGGAAACATTGAAGACCTGGATATCCGGGACAGAACGACCGTAATGGAGGCCGATGTCCTGGGTGTTCTCAAAGAATTCTCCACAAGGCGGGCGAAATTTGGTATGGTCTTCATGGATCCGCCCTATTCAGAAAGCCTGGCTCACAGGGCGATGGAGGCCCTGGCATTGAGCGGCGTGGTTGCCGAGGATGGCATTGTAGTGGCAGAACACAGGAAAACGGATTTGCTTGAGCAGACCTATGGTGAGCTGACTTTGACAAGGGTCCTCAAGTTTGGTGACACGTGGATATCCATTTACAGGAGGGAACCATGTCGAAGGTAATATACCCGGGCACGTTCGATCCGATAACCAACGGCCACATTGATGTCGTGGATAGATGTCTAAAGCTGTTTGAGAAGGTGATAGTTGCGGTTGGCTCTCAAGCTCAGAAGATACCTCTCTTCACGGTTGATGAAAGACTGGAGATGATGCACGAAGTGTTGAAGGACAAGAAAAACGTTGAGGTGGACACCTTCGAGGGACTACTTGTGAACTACGCAGATTCAAAAGGTGCTGTGGCTGTGGTCCGGGGTTTGAGGGCGGTTTCAGACTTCGAGTATGAATTTCAGATGGCCTTGATGAGCAGAAAGCTGCTCCCATCGGTGGAGAGGATATTCCTGGTGCCTGCTGAGGAGCATGTCTACCTCAGTTCCAGCGTGGTGAAAGAGATTGCAGGTCTTGGTGGCGATGTTTCTCAGTTTGTCCCCGAAGTTGTTGCCGAGAGGCTTAAGGCAAAACAGGGGAAAAAGTAGTCTGCCTTCCTTCCGAGGTCTCGAGACTGCATCTTATGATTATTGTCAACGGCAATGGTGAATAATTCCGCAAGAAAGAGGCTGAAAGAGATATTCGGAGGCCGGGTTCTGTTTGCGGTCGAGGAGAGACTCTGTTACTCTTTTGATGCCACAAACGTGGAATACCTTCCAGATTGTGTCGCCTTTCCCCTCGATGTAGAGGAAGTAGTCAAGACAGTAGCACTCGCAGTAGAAGAAACGATTCCGCTCATTCCCCGGGGTGCCGGCTCTGGTTTTTCAGGAGGAGCTGTGGCAGTGAAGGGCGGCGTGGTTTTGAGCTTTGAAAAAATGCACCGCACTGAGAAGATGGACAGAGATGCTTTGACCGCAATGGTCCAGCCTGGAGTTGTGACCAAGAAGCTTCAGGATGAAGCTGCAGGGATTGAGCTTTTTTATCCACCCGATCCAGCATCGCTTTCTTTTTCCATGATTGGCGGGAACATAGGCACAAATGCTGGCGGGCCCAGAGCCATCAAGTACGGGACTACCAGAGACTATGTCATCGATCTGGAAGTGGTAACCCCTGCGTATGGTTTGATCTCTACAGCGAAGAAAGGGTGTGGTTTTGATCTGACCCCTCTTTTTGTGGGTGCTGAAGGGATTCTAGGAGTGATTGTCCGAGCGAAGCTCCGCCTCATAAACGCTCCAGAGACGACTAAGACGATACTGGCTTGTTTCAAGAGCATGAGAAAGGCTGCAGAGGCGCTTGATGTGATAATCGAAGAAGGAATTATCCCCTCCACTGCCGAGTTTATTGACAAACCAACTGTGGAATGTGTCTTCGGAAAAAGCGAGACAGAAAAAGATCTCAGGAGGTCAAACGTCCTCATAATAGAGGTTGACGGGTGGCAAGTTGAAGTTGAAGAACTGAGCAAGTTGATAGTGGATAGATGCAGGAACCGGGGTGCTCACATGGTAAGGTTCGCCCGGAGCGAAAGAGAGAGAGAGGAGATCTGGTCAATCAGGAGGGGGATCTCCCCGGCACTTGCAAACATAGCACCGCACAAGATAAATCCGGATGTTTGTGTGCCCAGGTCAAGGTTACCAGAATATCTTTCGTTTGTCTCCCTGCTATCAAAGAGATATTCTCTTAGAATATTCAATTTTGGCCATGCCGGCGACGGGAACATACACACGAATATCATGTTCGACGGCTCGAGGGATGGGGAGAGGAGGGCTGCTGAGCGGGCGCTCACAGAGCTGTTTGAGAAGACTGTGGAGTTGGGGGGGACAATATCGGGTGAGCATGGGGTGGGGATGGCAAGAAGAAAGGCGATACGCCTGCAGATTGGCCCAAAAGAACTCCGATTGAGGAGAAAACTGAAGAGCGTTTTTGACCCTTTAGATATAATGAACCCGGCTAAAGGACTTTAAACAAAGTACGGCGTACAGAGTACAAAGTAGCAATTGCAAGGGGACAAAGTGAACTCTGAACTGCAGACCGCAGAGTACTGCCCCTCTATGTCATTGCGAGCGCTCTTCGGGCGCTCGCATTCTTCAATGTTGAACCATATTGAGCCGAGGATGGGTGTGTGGGAGGAGGGATTGAACGGGGAGTGGCGATGAAGAGGGGAGTGGGGACAGGCCTCACAATCTCAGATCGTAGATCTAAGATCGAAGATCGCGCATCTTGCTTCACGAGAAACGGGGCAGGCAGAATGACAGAAGGGTTGTCACTCTGAGTGAAACGAAGAGTCTGCTTTTTGGTTTGCGCGAAGGCGTATTAGCGGAAAGACGCTCCACAAGCAGATCCTTCGACTCCGTCCTTCGGACGTCGCTCCCTTCGACAGCCTGCGGCTGCTCAGGATTAACTCTTTCTAGAATTCGACCTTCGTTCTCACTCGGTCTCATCAAGAAAGAGTAAACACGACGAAACATACCTCACGCCCTCTCCGATGGCGTGGACCTATTTCGTTTTCCCTTCGACCACTCTCAGGATCTCCGACGATTTTCGTGTTTATCGCAGTTTGAGGTGCACCGTTCTATGTTGACACGGATTTCATGGGTCTCTACAATCAGGTGACAACAAGATAGGGGGGGTCAGATGAATTTGCGTGTGATTTTGCTGTTCGCTGTAAGTTCGGTCTTTTTTGCCATTCAAGTGTTTTCCACCCCGTATTGGGATGAACACGATTTCGAGAGGTTTCAAGCCCAAAGGTTCTTCCCTTATGAGGTTCACGAGACACCTGAGGGCCCTTCTCTCAGCTATTCCTATCCATACCAGCTCGCCGAGATAGCCAGGTTTCTCTCTGTCTGGCAGGTCTCTGACTCTGCCTCCCCGGACTACGGAGGGATGAGGGAAGGGGAACACCCCGAAGTGCAGAATATCATAGAAACCGACAACACCCAGGAGTCGATCTGGATATGGTGTAGATACGCTCAGCTCACGGGCGATACGACTACATACAGACCGAACACAGATGCTGCCTGGACCTATGTTTCTCGCTATCCCGCGTACAATGAGGAGGGTACCCAGTCGCCATATTACAGGATACACAACTGCGGGTGGGCGCTGGTCGCGTACCAGATATATGAGGAGGTTTACGGCGATACCTCCAGGGTGATATATGCGGACTCCTGCGCAGACTACATCGTCACCAGAAAGGACTCCTTGCCCTTCGATGACTTCAATTTCTACGGGAGGCTCCATCCCCTTGTTGCTGGTTGGGGAGCAGGGACCCTGTATGAATATGGTCTCTCTGGAGGAAGACAGGACTATGTGGATACAGCGCTTGTCCTGGGAGCCAGGGTTGCAGACTGGGTCGATTCCAACTCTGCGAAACGCCTTTCTGATGAAGTCTGGGCCATGTCTTCAGGGACGGCGATGTGGGGCGTTGTCAATTCTGTGGTCGTAGATGATCCGCCCGGCTGGTCTGCCTGGCTGACAGATTTTGCGGAATCTCTACAGGTATATGAAGAAGCCTCCTCATGGAATGACTGGAACAACTCCTGGAACATCTGGTATGCCAACGCCTTCAATTCAATAGGGAGGGCTCTGACTGACTCCAGGTACGCTGACTATCACAGGATGCTGACTGATACCCTGCTCATTCAGGATACGGACGAGGACGGAGGTATTCCCGCCAATTCCATGCATACGGATACGATGGACCAGTCCTGGGTTAGTTGTTATCTTGGGATGATGGGCATAGAGGGGCTGATTGATTCCCTACCTGCGCATGATGTAGGCCCTCTTGCCTTTCTCTCACCACATGAGGCGGTGCTCATTCCAGTCGGGGATTCTGTGCCTGTTGCCGTCACTGCTGTCAACTATGGACTCTCGTCAGAGAGTGGTGTCCCAATTGAGGTTGCCGGTGACTTCTCTGCTGCCACTACTGTCGACCTTACGGTCGCCTCAAGTGACACGGCTCTCTTCCCTGGATTCTGGGTTCCTTTGGTTGATTCTGTTTATGAACTTGTTGCATACACCTCACTCCTTCTGGATGAAGACCATTCGAATGATACCCTGAGAGCATCTATCATCGTCCTGCCCGTGGTCATCGTTTCAGGGAGCGTCAAAGACAGCCTGAGCGGGAATGGAATCGATGCCTGGCTGTATTTTCACAGGATGGGCCCGCCAGCAGACACTCTGTGGGACTCAACGAGCACCGACATATCAGGAGACTTCTCGGTCAGTCTGGTTACGGGTACATATGATATTCAGATCAGTCCGACGATACCGTATCCGGAGACGACCGTTGTCGGAATTGATGTGGTGAAAGACTCCACTGTCACGGTAGATGTGAAGCTCACACCTGCCAGCCTGCTCATAATGGACGATGATGAAGGAAAGAACTATGAGAGCTACTATACATCTTCGCTCGATTCAATAGGGGTGAACTACATACTCTGGGATGTTTCCAGTGAAGGGGTCTTTCCCATCAGCATCATGAGTCTGTTCGGCTCACCAATACGCTAACATTGGAGGATCAGGACAGTCTCAGTTCGTTTCTGGAC
>SOJN01000047.1 GCA_004376575.1 candidate division TA06 bacterium
GCCCGACAGGCCCAGTATTGTCGCTTGAAGAAAGATGAAGGTAATCATAGGGCCAGTCACCAGGAGCGAAAGTGAAAGGATAGCTTCCATATGCCATCAGTTCCCGTATGGCCCACCACCCTATTAACCATAACTGGCCACCTTGTGCCAGGTAGTATCCCAGATTCTGGGCGTTTTCGAGAAGATAGGGTTCTGACAGGAAGGGGTTCTCCGCCCTCCAGATTAGTGTAGAATACAGACCCATGGTTGAAATGGTCGGTGAGCCATTTGAATCACAGTCCCAGGAGTAGAATTCGTAACCTGCAAGGAGTTCTTGATAGAACTTGTCTTCGATTGAGTCAGGCACCAAAAGCGGTCCAACCTCATTCTGCGTTCCATCTACCAGTAGGATACCATGGTCGAACGACATTGGAAACGCACCGACCTCTTCCGAATATCGACCTTCCAGCTCTGTTGTATCTACAGCTGTAATCACATAATAGTGCATCAGCCCTGCGGTAAGGCCGCTGTCGCAGTATGTCGTGTCAGCAACGAGTGCCGGATTGACCGACTGATACGGGCCTCCCGGATCTGTGCTTCTGTAGACATTGTAGCCTGCAAGGTCCAGTTCTGAATTGGGTCCCCAGAAGAGGTCCATCCCCAGATAGGTGGGCACCAGTCTCAGAGACTCAGGAGGATGGGGTGTCTGCCCCGGAACAACATCTGTCTCCATAGAGTACCCGCTTTCCGTGTCGTTATCAATGGCAGTAACAGAGACAAAATAGACCGTATCATCTTGCAAGCCGCCCAGGCGGAAATTTGTTGTATCTCCGGCGTAGACCGGCTTCTCATATCTCCTTGATGAAAATCCATAATACACATTGTAGCCAAGAATATCCGGTGTCAGGCTCGGAGTCCACTCTACCTGGACCGTTCCTCCGACACCCGCATCTCTTACATAAACAGACTCCGGGGGCAGAGAAGGCTCAGGGTATCCGTTACCGACCATTGCCATGGAGACAACCCCCATCTTTGCCACCTCAGCCAGGAACTCCATGTTCAGATTCCCGACTGTGTCGTGAATCGAATGATAGAAAGGGTAGTCGTCTGTCGCGCTCAACTCAGTGGCAAAGGTCGCAGAGTAACCATACTGTTGGAAAGGCCAGTGATCACTGGCTGGAATCACATCGTAGTTGACGAAGAGCTCTAGCTGAGAGAATCTTGAAGCGCCCAGCATCATGTTGCCCAACCATATAGAATTGGAATCATATCCCGCCCAAAGGTCCCAATGGTAATCGTCAGTGTATCCAACCATGTCGAAGTTCATGGCCGCGGCTATATTATCTCCCCTCGTGAAGGCCTCTGTCGCATAGTAATAGCTGCCTACAAGCCCCTGCTCCTCTCCAGAAAAGCATATGAATCTCAGCGTGTACGGATGGTTCTCTTTGCCCAGGACTCTTGCCGCCTCTATGACTACTGCTGTCCCGCTCCCATTGTCTTCAGCGCCTGGAGCTAAATCCCACGGAGTATGTGAAATCGAATCGAAGTGTCCACATATGACCACTATTACGGTGGAGTCGCTCTTACCAGGAATTGTGCCAATAACATTCCGCCAGTGGTTTCCATCCCAATCGTAGTAGTGGAAAGAAGCATCCACTCCAAAACTCTGAAACTTGTCATAAATCCACTGGCCGGCGGACCAGCACGAGTCGGTAGGCGAGTATCTGGTCACAAAACCCTCCAGAGCCCGAAGATAACACTCTATGGAGTCTGCGGAGACTTCTCTGACCAGTTTTTCTATGAGCCCATCTGCACTCCTCTTTTTGAGTATCAAATCACCTCTGTGGATTGAAACTCTCTCTTTAATGGCAAGGGGCATTAGGCTTACTAACTCGAATCCCTTCTGGCTCAAGAGTTCAGCCTGCTGCCGATTCGCTCCCACGACAGCCACGTCTTCCTGTCTGTAAAGGATATTGTCTAGGGAACTGAAGTCCAGGCCATGTATGAAAGGTGGAAGCGTCACCAGATAGTACCCTTCAGGTTTCATGTCTCTGGAGATCAAGCGATATGGAATATGACAGGAACGGAGAGTCACAGTCCCACGTGATGAAGTCCCGATCAGACAATCCCTCTCGAGAATGGCATATAGAGAGAAGTCATCCACCAGATACTCTTGCGCGCGTTCTAGATCCACCTTCTCTATTGCCAGAAGCAGCTGCTGGGATTGTGCTGCTGTTGCAGTAAATATCGCGACACCAATTAACAATGCAAATATGAAGGATTGTTTCACGGCTTCTCCTTTCGAACAGCAAACCGCCTGACATGGCGCTGTTTTGGTTCTTCTTTTGCCGTGTGCGATTTCGCCCTGTAATGAGGGTATTAGAATCAGCTTCTTAGTCTGATTGAAGTCCCCGGCTGAGAGTCGGTACACCCTGACCCAATGGTCGCTCCCGGGAAGCTATGCTTTTTCAGAGTCATCGGAGTTACGCCTCAGAGTCTTAGGTGAGTGTAGCACACGCCGCCTCGTTTATCAACGCCTTTTTCCAGCCCCACAATTCCACCCGGTGCC